>PFKL01000077.1 GCA_002784245.1 Comamonadaceae bacterium CG_4_10_14_3_um_filter_60_75 | reverse complement strand
CATGACGCGTCGACGCGGACTTTGGCGCGGTGGTGTCAGGCGCGTCCGGAGTTTGCCCAAGTGTTGCATCCGGCGCTGCCCGATTCACCTGGCCACGCCCACTGGCGGGCGCTGTGTGCGAGTGATGAAGGCCAGTTGGGCACCGCTGCGGGGCTGTTCTCAGCGATTTTTCAGCCGGCTTTTAACCAAATGCAGGTCGATGCGTTTTGCGACGGGTTGCGCCTTTTCAAAATCGGTTACAGCTGGGGTGGCCCGATCAGTCTGGTGATGCCCTACGAACTGCAAAACATGCGCCAGGGCTGGCCCATGCATTTGCAGCACGGTATTTTGGTGCGGTTTTCGCTCGGTCTTGAGTCGGTCGACGACTTGCAAGCCGACTTGGCACAGGCGCTGAACTTGCTCGCCTGAGTGCCCGGGTAAAATCTCGCCATCAATTACTGAAAGACTCCATTGGCAACACCAAACTACGGCTACGAAAAGCGTCAGAAAGAACTGGCAAAGAAGAAGAAAAAAGAAGAGAAGCTGAAAGAAAAAGCCCAGCGCAAGGCCGGCGAGGGCGTTCCACCCCAGTCAAATGAAGCGTCAGAGGGATAAAAACGATAAAAGGGGCCAGGCTCGGATTATTCCAGCCGCCGCACAAAAACCTACGGTTGTTCGATAATTTTTGCAGCCAAATCAGCCATGGCTCTTATGGAATGGTCGTTAGGTGCTATGTTTTTTGCTCTTTCAAACTGGACAAAATTGCGTTGCATCGACTGCAAATAGGCAGGATCGTAGTGGCTGATCAGCAGGTCTTGCACCACTGAGGCGAATTCGCCCAAGCGCGCCTGACCCTGCCACTTTCCAACGACAACATGACCTTTGAGCGCGGTCAGCACCGCCAGGCGGTCACAAAAATAATCGACATCGCGTACCAGGTAGTCATAGTCTTCCAGCAGCAAGGCCACGCGCTCACTGTCGGGCAAAACCAGATTCAGGCAAGGGCTGGCGCGCATCGCGTCGATCAACTCGGTGGGCAGCGACACATTGCCGACTTTCTTGCTCTCGCTCTCGACATAGACCGGTCGCTCGGGTGAAAAGCGGCGCAGTGTGTCCCAGATCAGCGTGTCAAAGCGTTTCTGGCTGGGTTGCGCCAGCCCTGGAATGGCGCCCAGCACCGAACTGCGGTGATTGGCCAGCGCCTCCAGGTCCAGCACCTGCGCGCCTTGCGCAGCCAGCGCCTGCAACAAGCGCGTCTTGCCAGAACCGGTAGGGCCGCAGACCACCTGAAATGACAGCTTGGCCACCAGGCGTGCAATGTCTTGCACGATGGCCGCACGAAACGCCTTGTAGCCGCCTTCGATGAGCGTCACCCGAAAACCGATCTGGCTCAGGATCAGCGACAGAGCGCCGCTGCGCTGGCCGCCGCGCCAGCAGTAGCACAGCGGCTTCCAGTCCTTGGGCTTGTCGATGACCTCGCGCTCGATGTGCGCGGCGATGTTGCGCGCGGCAATGGCCGCACCGCGCTTGCGCGCCTCAAAGGGGTTGACCTGTTTGTACAGCGTGCCGATGTCGATGCGCTCGGCGTTGTTGAGCGTGGGCCAGTTGACCGCTGCGGGCAGGTGGTCTTCGGCAAACTCGGCTTCGCTGCGGGCGTCAAGGACCGTGTCAAATTCGACCAGCCGGGCAATGACCTCGGTGGCTGGCATCGGCGTCAAACTCATCGCAATTCTTTCTTCAAAACAGGCCAGACGTTGGCCAGGATCAGCGGGTGTGCGGCTTCCAGCGGGTGGATGCGGTCGGCCTGAAACCACTTCAGGCTGTCAGGTGCGTCGGCAATGCCTTTCAGGAAAAAAGGCAGCACTGCGGCCTGATTGGCGCGGGCCACCTCGACAAAGAGCTGGGCAAAACGGTCAGCGTAGTCGCGTCCGTAGTTGGGCGGCACCTGCATGCCCAGCAGCAGCACGCGCGCGCCAGCTTTTTGCGCCGCTTGAGCCATGGCGCTGAGGTTGTCTTGCGTCATCGTCAGCGGCAAGCCGCGCAGCGCATCGTTGCCACCGAGTTCGATCACCACCAAGGTTGGACGGTGTTGCACCAGCAGCGCCGGCAGACGCGCACGACCGCCCGAGGTGGTATCGCCGCTGATGCTGGCGTTGACCACCGAGGCGGTGATTTTTTCAGTGCGCAGCTTTTGCTCCAGCAACGCGACCCAACCGCTGCCGCGCTTGAGACCGTATTCGGCGCTCAGCGAATCACCCACCACCAGAATTCTGACTGGCTGGGCTGCATGGGCCGTGGTACTTTGCGCCAATGCGGCACGGGTATTCAGGGCGGCCAAGACCAAAGCGGCGAGTGACAAGCTACAGTGTCGCCGGTTCATATTGTTCAGGTTCAAAAAAACATCCATGTCTGATTGCATTATTTCGGTCGAGCACGTTTTCAAATCGGTGACCGACTCGACCGGCACGCTGGCTATTTTGCGTGATATTGATTTCCGTTTGAATGAAAAGGAAACGGTTGCGATTGTCGGTGCTTCGGGCTCGGGCAAAAGTACGTTGCTGTCGATCATCGCGGGGCTAGACGTGCCCAGTCAGGGCACGGTCACGCTGGCCGGGCAGGACTTGTTTGCCCTGAGCGAGGATGCCCGTGCGGCGTTGCGGGCACAAAAGATCGGTTTTGTCTTTCAGAGTTTTCAGTTGCTGGGCAATTTGACGGCGTTGGAAAACGTGATGCTCCCCCTCGAATTGGCCAACCGGCGTGACGCCCGTAAGGCGGCCTCCGAGATGCTGGCCCGCGTGGGCCTGTCGCAGCGTCTGGGGCATTACCCCAAGGTTCTCTCGGGCGGTGAGCAGCAACGCGTGGCGCTGGCACGTGCCTTTGTGGTGCAGCCAGCGGTGCTGCTGGCCGACGAGCCCACCGGCAGCCTGGACTTTGCCACCGGCGAAACGGTGATGGAACTGATGCTTGATTTAAACCGTGAACGCGGGACCACGCTGGTGCTGGTGACGCACGACAAGGCCTTGGCGGCGCGCTGCCAGCGTGTCATCACCATTGAGGCAGGGCGTGTTGTGGAGCCCGGCTAAATCGCCTGTGTCCACAGTCTGAAACGCCTCAAGCGCAAAGTCAAATATCCGCCAGCAACGGGTAAGGCGCGGCGCTCAAGGTGAGCAGGTGCCCATTCACCGCGCCCAGCCGCACGTCGCCCGTTTCAAACGCGCTGATCTGCATCGAGACAATTGCGTCATAACCGCCCGTGGGCGCGGCGGCGGCTTGCGCCACGGTGCCGCAGGGCTGGTCGTCGCCGTCAATAAACAAGTCGCTGCCGACGTGCATCGCAACGTCAGCGTGCGCCAGGTAAGCCCGGCGTTTGAGCGTGCCGCGAAACTGGCTGCGCGCCACCACCTCTTGCCCGGGATAGCAGCCTTTTTTGAAATTGACGCCGCCGACCGACTCGTAATTGAGCATTTGCGGCACAAACGCCTCGACGATTGGCGCGGTAACGGTGGCGATGCCGCTGCGCACCTCGCTCCACGCCCACAGCTCTGCGGGGATGGCCACACCCGCCGGTGCCGGGCTGCCCGCCAGTGCTACCCACAATGCGCGGGGCACGCCATCGGCCGGGTGAAGACGGACCAACGAGATGTCGTCAAAATCGGCTTTGGCCCATATATTTTCTACGCTTAAAGATTTGTTTTTAATAGCATTTTCCACCGCGTCGCCGCACAGACCATAAAGCGCGAAATCGTCGCTGGCGTCGCTCAAACGCACCTTGGCGCGCAGCACAAACATCGACAAACGCTTGAGTGTGGCTGCCAGAATGTCCTTGCTGCACAGCAGCAGCAGGTCGGTCGGGCTGCGCTTGAAACCGATGAAGCTGGCCTGCATGCGCCCCTTGGAGGTGCAAAAACCGGCCAGCCGCGCTTCATTTTGGCCGAGCAAAACAAAATCGTTGGTGAGTTGGTTGTGCAGAAATTTGGCCGCGTCGTCGCCCTGCGCCCGAATCAGCCCTGAATGTGTTAGCGGGGCTACGCCATTGAGTCGATGGTTCATGAGGCAGATTATGATGCGACGCTTATTTTTGTGAAGGCAACAAGGTTGTGCGGCGATTGTTGACGTTGATTTTGCTGGGCTGTTTGGCCGCGGCGGGTGTGGGTGGGTGGTGGATCAACCAACCGCTTCCACTGGCCGCGCGCGTAGTCGACTTGTCGATCGAGCCGGGAACCACTGCGCGCGGCGTGGCGCAGGGCGCAGTGGACGCCGGTGTGCAGACCGCTGCACCACTGCTTTACTGGTGGTTTCGGCTGTCTGGCCAGTCGCGCCGGATCAAGGCTGGCAGTTATGAGTTTGAAGCGCCGGTGACCCCACGCAGCCTGCTGGCCAAGCTGGTACGCGGCGACGAGGCGCTGCGTGCGGTGACTCTGGTCGAGGGCTTGAGCTTCAAACAGTTCCGAAAAATACTCTCAAAAGAAGAGCTGCTTGCGCAGGATACACAAGGGCTAGAGCCTGATTTCATCATGCAAAAATTGGGCCGCCCGGGGCTCGCTGCGGAAGGGCGCTTTTACCCAGACACCTACACCTACACCAAGGGCAGCAGTGACCTGGCCTTGCTTGCGCGCGCCCTGCGTGCCATGGACCACCATCTGGACGAAGCCTGGCAGCGGCGGTCCGCCGACTCGCCGCTAAAGACCAAGGCCGACTTGCTGACGCTGGCGAGCATCGTCGAAAAAGAGACCGGCCGCAACAATGACCGGCCGATGATTGCCGCCGTTTTCACCAACCGGCTGCGCATTGGCATGCTGCTGCAAACCGACCCGACGGTGATTT
Organism: Comamonadaceae bacterium CG_4_10_14_3_um_filter_60_75; assembly: GCA_002784245.1. GTDB lineage: Bacteria > Pseudomonadota > Gammaproteobacteria > Burkholderiales > Burkholderiaceae_C > Rhodoferax. The sequence goes on along the minus strand of PFKL01000077.1, from coordinate 7,987 downwards.
ACGGCCTGGGCGACAAGTTTGACGGCAACCTGCGTCGGCGTGACTTGCAAACCGATACGCCGTGGAACACCTACACCCGCGCCGGTCTGCCGCCCACGCCGATTGCCATGCCAGGCAAGGCGTCGCTGCTGGCGGCAGCGCAACCAGCCCAAAGCCGGGCGTTGTACTTTGTGGCGCGCGGTGACGGCAGCAGCCAGTTCAGCGACAACCTGGACGCGCACAATCGGGCAGTCAACCAGTATCAGCGCGGGCAATAAAGGGCAATATCTGCATGGCCGGACTTTTCATCAGTTTTGAAGGCATCGACGGTGCGGGCAAATCCACACACATCGACGCCCTGGCGCAGGTTTTTGCCACGCAGGGCAGGGTAGTCACGATGACGCGCGAGCCCGGTGGCACGCCGTTGGCCGAGAAGCTGCGCGCCCTGGTGCTGAATGACACCATGGACGCCATGACTGAGGCGCTGCTGGTGTTCGCCGCCCGGCGCGACCATTTGCAGCAGGTGATCGAGCCCGCGCTGGCGCGTGGCGAGGTGGTACTGTGCGACCGCTTTACCGACGCCACCTTCGCTTACCAAGGTGGCGGGCGCGGGTTTGACCTCGGCATACTCACTTATTTGGAGCGGATGGTACAGACAACAAAAGGGTTGGATGGCAATTTTGTGCGGCAACCCGATTTGACGCTTTGGTTTGAATTGGCCCCCGAAATTGCCGCCCAACGGCTGGCCAGTGCACGTGTACCCGATAAGTTTGAGGCGCAACCGGTCGACTTTTTCAAGTGCGTGAGCGACGGCTACCTGCGGCGCGTGCAAGCCGACCCGTCGCGTTTTGCCCGTCTTGCCGCAGCGCAAGCGCGTGAAGCGGTGTGGGCGGAGGTGCTGCAGGCCGTCAGACAAAAGGGTTGGTTGACATGAGTGCAACGACCAACGCGGCAGCCGGTCTGGCGCCCTGGATCACCACGCAATTGCAAACCCTGTTGGCGCAGCGCGGCCACGCCTGGCTGCTGGCCGGGCCGTCCGGGCTGGGTCAATACGCGCTGGCGCTGGCGCTGGTGCGCGCCTGGCTGTGTGACCAGCCGACGCCGCAGGGCGCGTGCGGGTACTGCACCAGCTGTCACGCCATCGACGTCCATGCCCACGCTGACCTGTGCGTGTTAATGCCCGAGACCGTGCTGCAAGAGCAAGGCTGGCCGCTGAGCGAAAAAGCGCAGTCCGAGATTGATAGCAAGAAGCGCAAGATCAGCAGGGAGATCCGTGTCGATGCCATGCGCGACGCAGTTGAATTTTCCCAGCGCACCAGCGCCCGTGGCCGGGGCAAGGCGGTGCTGGTGTTTCCAGCCGAGCGCATGAACGTCTACACCGCCAATGCGCTGCTCAAAACGCTGGAGGAACCCCCGGGCGACGTCAAATTTGTGCTGGCCACCGACGCGGCGCATCAGTTGCTGCCGACCATTCGCAGCCGCTGCCTGGGTCACACCATGATCTGGCCACAACGCGATGAGGCGCTGCGTTGGCTGCAAGAGCAGGGCGTCACGGTGGCGCAGGCCGCGGTGCTATTGCGCGCAGCCGGTGGCCGCCCCAGCGACGCGCTGCGCATGCTGCCGGTGTGTGACAGCTGGCGCCACCTGCCGCTGGCGGTAAGCCGAGGCGATGTCAGCGTTTTCAAAGACTGGACGCCGGCGCTGGTGGTCGACGCGTTGCACAAGATCTGCCACGACCAGTTGGCCGTCAAAGCGGGTTCAACCCCCCGGTTCTTTGAGTCTGCTGACCTGGCCGCTGGGGGCTCTTGGGCCAGTTTGACTGCCTGGGCCAAAGCGCTGAGCGCGTCGATGCAAACAGTCGAGCACCCGTTCAATGCCGGGTTGCTGCACGAGGCTTTGGTCAGCCAGGCGCAAATCGCCTTAAACTCCAAGCCATGAGCTCGCCCAGTCATTCCACCCCGCGCCCGAGCGTGATCCAGTTGGCGATCAAGGAAAAGTCTGCCCTGTACGCCGCTTACATCCCGCTATTCTCGTACGGTGGCATCTTCATTCCGACCAACCGCGATTACCAGTTGGGCGATTCGGTGTACGTGCTGATCTCGCTGCCCGACGACACCCAGCGCTACCCGATTGCCGGCAAAGTGGCTTGGGTCACGCCGAGCAAGGCGGCCGGTGGGCGCACGCAAGGCGTGGGCATCCATTTTCCGGATGACGAAGGCGCGCGCACGCTCAAGCTCAAAATTGAAGAAGTTTTGGGCAAAACGGTCACCTCGGACCGCTCGACGCAGACCATTTGATGCGTTCCTTTGATTGAGTGACGCAGCGCCAGCATGTTTGTCGATTCGCATTGCCATCTCAACTTTCCGGAATTGGTGGCGCAGCTGCCAGCCATTTTGGCGGCAATGCAAAGCGCCCAAGTCGATCGCGCCTTGTGCATCAGCACCACGCTGGAAGAGTTTCCCCAAGTTCACCAATTGGCGCTGGATCACGCCCACTTGTGGGCCACGGTAGGGGTTCACCCGGACAACGAGGGCGTGCACGAACCTTCGCTGGAGGAACTGGTCACCTTGGGACAGTTGTCGCGCGTCGTTGGTGTGGGCGAAACCGGGCTCGACTACTACCGTCTCAACGGTCGCAGTGTGGCAGATCTGCAGTGGCAGCGCGAGCGCTTTCGGGTGCATATCCGGGCAGCGCGTCAGCTTTGCAAACCGCTGGTCATCCACACCCGCAATGCATCTGCAGACACGCTGCAAGTTCTGCGCGACGAAGGTGAAGACGCCTCGGCTGGCTGCGCGGGTGGAGTTTTTCACTGTTTTACCGAAGATTGGCCGGTGGCGCGCGCGGCGCTGGACATCGGGTTTTACATTTCTTTTTCGGGCATTTTGACGTTCAAGAATGCGCAGGCGATCCGCGACGTGGCCGCCAAGGTGCCGCTGGACCGGGTGTTGATCGAGACCGACAGCCCCTATCTGGCGCCGGTACCGTACCGCGGCAAGACCAACAATCCGTCCTACGTGCCCTACGTGGCTGAGCAACTGGCGCGCCTGCATTCGCGCAGCGTGGCTGACATTGCAGAGATTACCAGCCGTAACTTTGAGCGCCTGTTTGGTGGTGTTCTGGCCTCATGATCGTCAAATTTTATGCTTAGAACTTACTTTAAATATTGTTTTTATCTTATTGTTTTTTCTGTAAATATTGCTTCCCATGCAGGTTCTTATGATGACTTCTTTGCGGCTGTCGCACAGGACGACGTGCAGCAGGTTAAAGCCCTTCTTGAGCGCGGTTTTGACCCCAATACGCTTGACCCGAGTGGCACCCATGGCTTGTTGCTGGCGGTGAAAGCCAAGTCAGTTAACACCGCAGAGCTGTTGATTCGCTGGCCCAAGACCCGGGTTGAGAGCCGAAACGCCGCCGGCGAAAGTCCGCTGATGTTGGCGGCGTTGGCTGGCGACCTTGAACTGTGCCGCTTGCTGATCGGCAAGGACGCCGACGTTAACAAAACCGGCTGGACACCGCTGCATTACGCCGCAACCAATGGCCATGTTGATGTGGTCCGCTTGCTGCTGGAGGAAAACGCCTACATTGACGCTGCGTCGCCCAATGGCACCACGCCATTGATGATGGCAGCGCATTACGGCACCTCGACGGCGGTCAAACTGTTGCTCGAGTCAGGTGCCGATCCAACGCTGAAAAACGAGCTAGGGCTGACAGCGTTCGACTTTGCCAACCGGGGCAACCGGGCCGATGCAGCCGCGCTGATAGCTGCATTTATCCGTGGTCGGCAGCCCAAAGGTACTTGGTGAAGTGATTTGTGTAATAAATACGATGTGCATTATGTTAAGTAATATGATCGTGCGTATCATCCTGACGCTTGACGCCTCACAGGCTACTTCACTGAAAAAGAAATGATTGGCGCACTGAGGTCGCCCAGGGGCGCGCCTAGCGCGATCTCGCCCTGACCGTGAAGAACGCACTCTTCGCGGCGCAGCAGCAAATCCGGCCCACTGCCGGCGAATCGGATCCAACTTCCGTACGAACTGACGTCGACCAACACCACGCTGCCGTTGCGCCAGTCGATGCGTGCATGCTTGCGCGAGACACGTACGTCGTCGATCACAAACTCAACCTGGCGTGACCGTCCGATATGGATCGGCAAATCAAACGCGCGAAACGTTTTTTGAACATCCAGCCAGTGCAGTTCTATCTGGACTCCGAGTGCGTCCTGTCCCAGCGCGGCGGCCATGGTTTCCAGGGTGGCCTGCACCGTCATGGCATCAGACCCCGGGTCTTCCTGCCACTCGACTTGAAACACCGTGCATGGCTCGGCACGACCGCGGATGTGGATCGGACCGAGTGAGCGGAATCGCTCGTCAGGAAATTTAAAGCCGTCTTCGATGGCATCACGGTTAACCCAGATTTGATGCGCTCCGGTGAGCTCGCTCAGGCGCGATGCAATATTCACCGCATCGCCGTAACAGTCGTCATCGACAAACTCGACGCCGCCGCGTGCCACTCCGATGCGCAAGGGCATGTAGGCGTTGGTGGGGGTTTGACTCAGCACCTGTTGATAGGCACGCTGCAGCTCGATGACACCCAAAATTGCACGCCGACTGTCGTCGAAGACAACCAGCACACCATCACCCAGCAGTTTGACGACCCGGCCGCCGTGTTCGGTACAGCGCTGTGCCACCCACGAAGTTGCGCGCGTGACAATTTCGGTCGCCTTGGCGTTGCCCAAGGCCTCGAAGACACCTGTGCTACCGAACAGATCGGCAAATACAACCGTGGTTTGAACACTCATTCCCGAACTTTTTTCCTGAGGTTATAGCGCCGAGTTTAGGTCAATAACGGGCTTAAATCACAGATGTCCCCAAGCCATCAGCACATCGCGGTCTTGCGCGGCAAGCTCGACACGTGAACCGACAGGTAGAAGTACCTTGGTTTGCACATGGCCATAAGGCAAATTCGTCAGGACCGGGACATTGACTTGCTGTTTAAGCCATGCCATCACACAGCTCAGGCGAAAGCCACGGTCGTGCGGGGTCAGAGAATATTCGGTGAATTGGCCCATCACAATCGCTTTCTGACGCTTGAGCACGCCCGCGTGGAGCAGTTGCGTCAACATGCGCTCGATACGATACGGATGTTCACAGACGTCTTCCAGAAAAAGCACACCATTACGAATGTCTGGAAAATAAGGCGTGCCCAGCAGCGAGGTCAGGACTGCCAGATTGCCTCCCCATAGTGTGGCGTTTTGTACATGAAGTGCCGGCTGGTCGGTACCGCGCAACTGTTGCCAGCCAGTACCCTCCCCCTGGCCGCACAGCAAATCGTCAAAACACGCTTGCATGATTTCATCAGGGCCGTCCGGGGCGCCAAAGCCTTCACACAGGGCGGGCCCGGCCCAGGTGAGCGCACCAGTTTTGGCCAACACCGCGTTCTGGAAAGCGGTGAAATCGCTGATACCGACAAACAGCATGCCCCGCTCGATCGACTTCGCAATTTTTTTGTAGTTGATGCCTGGCAGGATGCGCGTCAGGCCATAGCCGCCACGGGAAATCAACGCCACGTCGGCGCCGCTGTCGCAAGCGCGCTCTATCGCCGCAAGGCGGGTGGCATCGTCGCCGGCAAAACGTTGGTGACTGACCAGTACCGCGACGTCTATTTCAACCTCGTGCCCTTGCGCTTGCAGGCGTTTGACACCGCGGCGAAATGCCGCCTTGTCGCGCACGGCGCCAGAGGGTGAATAAATGTAGATGTGCTTTTTCATGATGACCCGACGGTAGCAGAAAAAGCACGCAACGCCGCCCGGTGCCCGTCGTCAGGAAAAGGCGCATCGAGCGTTTCTGAAGATAAAACCTCGGGTTGTTGGTAGAGGACTTCGGTGATACTCGCGCCAGCCAAATCAAGGAGGTGCTGCACCAAAGCCTGCATCTCTTTTGGCGCAACCAAACGCACACGCCTCAAATCCAAACGATCCAACAGTTGTGCGAGGTAGAGGGCGTGCCACGACAAAGAATGCAGCGTCATCTTTTTGGGCTTGTCGCTGCGGCCAAAGCCGATCAGGTCCAGGCAGATCACACGCTGGCCATGCGCATTGGCCTGCATAAAGGCCCCGCGCCAGGCGTAGCTCCAGTCGGCGCTGCCGTGCAGGCAGACTGTAGCGTCGTGCCCATCGCACGGGCCACTGTCAAGATAGTGCAGACGCAGGCCGTTTAACGCCGGCAAGTCGTGTACATACAGCGCAGGGCCAGGCAGGTCAGGCAATGTGGCAAAGCGGCTGTCTGACGTACGCAGGGCGTCCTCGCGCAGTGCCCTGCCCGCTTGCGCTTTGTCTGCCGCCTGTCGTTGACGTTGTGTACGAAAAAAATCTTGCAACAAAAGGGCGCATTCGCCTTCGAGAACGCCACCTGCCACCTGTGTCTGGTGGTTGACGGCATCGAGCGCAAAGACGTTCAGCACCGATCCTGCCGAACCGGTCTTGTGGTCGGGCGCACCAAACACCACCCGCTTCAGTCGCGCATGGAGCATGGCGCCAGCGCACATCAGGCAAGGCTCCAGCGTAACGTACAGCTCACAGCCGTGAAGTCGGTAGTTGCCCAGGTGCTGTGCCGCCGCACGCAGCGCAATGATCTCGGCGTGCGCAGTCGGATCGTGCTGGGCAATCGATGCGTTGGCACCATGCCCGATGATCTGACCACCACAGATCACCACGGCGCCTACCGGCACCTCGTCACTGGCGGCTGCGGCACGTGCCTGCGCTAGCGCGGCACGCATCCAGCGCGTGTCGCGCTCGTGCGCGCTGGGGTGATCGGCGGGTGTCATCAATCAGGTCTGTTCAGTGGTGAAGTGCGAACGCACGCCCAATTATGGCGTGAGGCGGCCGTATACCGACGCGGCATCAAAGCACTGCTCAGCAACATAGGGCTTGTTCATGAATAAGCTGTGCATTTGGTCGTCGGATTTGGGATGCAATGCAAGGCGCAAAGCGTGCCGTGCAGCTCTGCTGCACAAGCGATTTGCAACGAAGCCGTACGCCCAAAGCTGGCTCGCCTGCCGCCGTCGATCACCACAAGCACTATGTACTGGAAGACCGGGGGCTGGTCGATCTGAAGGACAAAGGTTTAACAAAAACCTACGCGCTCAAACAACCACTGGAAACCACAAGTGGCTGACTACTCCCACTCGATGGTGGCGGGAGGCTTGCTTGACACGTCATAGGTGACGCGGTTGATGCCGCGCACTTCATTGATGATGCGGCTTGAGACTTTTTTCAGCAGCGCGTAGGGCAATTCTGCCCAGTCTGCGGTCATGAAGTCACTGGTTTGCACCGCACGCAGCGCCACCACGTAGTCGTAGGTGCGGCCGTCGCCCATCACACCCACGCTTTTCACCGGCAGGAACACGGTGAAGGCCTGGCTGGTGAGTTCGTACCAGGTTTTTCCGCTGGCCTCATCCACAAAATTGTTCAGTTCTTCCATAAAGATGGCATCGGCTCGGCGCAGCAAGTCAGCGTATTCTTTTTTCACCTCGCCCAGAATCCGCACGCCCAGCCCCGGACCGGGAAACGGATGGCGGTAGACCATGTGGTAGGGCAAGCCCAGCGCCACGCCGAGTTCACGCACCTCGTCCTTGAACAGTTCGCGCAAGGGCTCCAGCAGCTTCAGGCCCAGTTGCTCGGGCAAGCCGCCCACGTTGTGGTGGCTCTTGATGACCACGGCCTTTTTGTTGTTGGCACCACCGGACTCGATCACGTCGGGGTAAATGGTGCCTTGCGCCAGCCACGTCGCGCCTTTGACGGTGCGACCACCAACTTCTCCATTTTTTATAGCATTCTGCGCAGTCAACGCAAGGGCTTGAGCCTTAAAAACCTCTACAAATTCGCGGCCAATGATCTTGCGTTTGGCCTCCGGTTCGGCCACGCCAGCAAGCTGCCCCAAAAATTGGTCGGCCGCATCCACGCGAATCACTTTGGCGTGCAGCTTGCCGACAAACATGTCCATCACCA
>PFKL01000221.1 GCA_002784245.1 Comamonadaceae bacterium CG_4_10_14_3_um_filter_60_75 | reverse complement strand
GACGTTGACGTAAACGTCAATCTTAGCGGGTTTTGGCAAGCCGGGTTTGGCGTTACAGTTGCCGGACTTTTTTTGCCCGTTACGCCCATGCCCCATCCGACCCACCCTGACCTGTCCAGCGAAGTGCACCCTGCCCCCGGTTACGCGGGCGACATCTCGTGCCAAACCGCTTTTCGGTGGTGGCAGTCCGGCGACGCGGTGCTGGTTGACGTGCGCAGCGAGGCAGAGCTGGCCTGGGTCGGCTTTGTCCCCGGCGCTGTAGTCGTGCCGTGGAAGCAGTGGCCAGGCATGGCGCTGAATCCGCAGTTCGACGCCCAATTGCAGTCGGTCGCCCCCGCCGACAAAAAGTTGTTGCTGCTGTGCCGCAGCGGCGTGCGCTCCATCGCCGCCGCACAGCGCGCGACTGAACTCGGTTTCGACGCCTACAACGTGCTCGAGGGCTTTGAGGGCGACCCCGATGCCCACGGACAGCGCAATCGCCGGGGCGGCTGGCGTTTTCACGGCCTGCCCTGGAAACAGGGTTGAACCATCTGCTTAGATCGCAGCGAAACTGCCGATAATGCCGCCCATGAGTTTTTTGGCCATTGATGTCGGCAACACCCGCTTGAAGTGGGCTTTGCACGCCGCACCGCACCGTGATGCACCCGTGTTGGCGCAAGGCGTGGAATTTCTGGAAAACATCGAGAAACTGGCCGAAGGCGACTGGGCACGGCTGGCGCCACCGCACCAGATGCTGGGCTGCGCCGTTGCCGGCGACGTGGTGCGCCGCCGGGTCGAAGACCAGATGGAGCCGTGGGACGTGTCGGCGCAATGGGTGGTCGCCAGCGCCTCAGAGGCTGGCTTGCACAACGGCTACGACCATCCGGCGCGGCTGGGCGCCGACCGCTGGGTGGCAATGATCGGCGCCTGGCATCGCAGCCTGGCGCAAGGCCCAGCAAGGCCTTTGGTGGTGGTGATGGTGGGCACCGCGGTGACGGTAGACGCGGTCGACGCCAGCGGGCGATTTCTGGGTGGACTGATCCTGCCCGGTCACGGCATCATGTTGCGCGCACTCGAATCTGGCACTGCGGGGCTGCATGTGCCGACCGGCAACGTCGTCGAATTTCCCACCAATACCAGCGACGCGCTCACCAGCGGCGGCACCTTCGCCATCGCCGGCGCGGTGGAACGCACGCTGCAACACGTTCGCCAGCGCTGCGGCAGCGAGCCGCGGTGCATCATGACCGGTGGTGCTGGCTGGAAGATGGCGCCCAGCATGTCGGTGCCGTTTGAACTGGTGGACAACCTGCTGTTTGATGGTTTACTGGAAATGGCATCGCGCCGGTTCAGGCAATAAAAACGGTGCTAGCCCTTTCTCGTAGGGCGCAAGCAGCTATTGTTTTTGAGTCTGTAGCCAACGCTCAGCCAGCCGCACCCAGTACGTTGCGCCCAAGGGTAACAGCGCATCGTTGAAGTCATAACTGGGGTTGTGCAGCATGCACGGACCGCCACCGTGACCAATGGCTCGGTGGTCGCCATCGCCGTTGGCAATGAAGGCGTAGCAGCCCGGTTTGGCTTGCAGCATGTACGAAAAATCTTCCGCGCCCATGGTTGGCTCCTGGGCTTGCACCTGGTCGGCGCCGACGATGTCGGCCATCACCTGGCGGCAAAACTCGGCCTCGGCGGCGCTGTTGATGGTGGGCGGGTAGTTGCGCTTGAAGGCGAAGTCCGCCTTCATGCCAAACGCGGCGCAGAGCTGCCCGGTCATCTCGCGCATGCGCTGCTCGATCAGGTCAAGCACTGCTAGCGAAAACGTTCGCGCCGTACCTTGCAGTTCCACCGTGTTGGGAATGACGTTGGTGGCCTCGCCCGCGTGGATCATCGTCACCGAAATGACGGCCGCGTCGATGGGTTTGACGTTGCGGCTGATGATGGTTTGAAACGCCTGCACCAGTTGGCACGCCACCGGCACGGGGTCGAGCGCGTTGTGCGGCATGGCGGCGTGGCCGCCCTTACCCTGAATGGTGATCCTGAATTCGTTGCTGGAGGCCATGACCGGGCCGGCGCTGGCAGCGAAATGCCCTGTCGGCATGCCTGGCCAGTTGTGCAGGCCAAACACGGCCTCCATCGTGAACTTGTCAAAGAGACCGTCCTTGATCATCTCGCGCGCGCCGCCGCCACCTTCTTCTGCGGGCTGGAAGATCAGGTACACAGTGCCGTCGAAGTCACGGTGTGTGGCCAGATACTGCGCAGCGGCCAGCAGCATGGCGGTGTGGCCATCGTGGCCACAGGCGTGCATCTTGCCAGGCACAGTACTGGCGTGGGCAAAGGTGTTGCGCTCTTGCATAGGCAGCGCGTCCATGTCGGCGCGCAGCCCGATGGCGCGGCTGGACGTGCCCGCCTTGACGCTACCCACCACGCCGGTGGTACCCAAGCCGCGGTGGATGGGAATGCCCCAGTCGGTCAGCTTTTGCGCAACGATGTCGGCGGTGCGCAGCTCCTGGAAACACAGTTCCGGGTGGGCGTGGATATCACGGCGCAAGGCGGCGATGGCGTTGCTTTGCCGAGCGATGGAATCAATCAATTTCATAGCTATTAGCGCTTATAAAACAAGGGCTGGAGGCTCTTTTGGTATAACTTTTTCAGCAACATTGAAAGACTGGCCTACGGATGAACTGCTTTCAGACACAATGGCACTCGCAAACCGGCGCTGTCATTTTGACCATTTTTAAACACCCTCGCCCGCCATGCCTGAACACACCCCTTTAACTGATGCGCTTACCACACGAGTCGTCGGCGCCTGCCCCCACGACTGCCCGGACACCTGCTCGATCGTGACCACGGTCGAAAACGGCGTGGCGATCAAGGTGCAAGGCAACCCGGCGCACCCGCAGACCGGCGGCGTGCTGTGCACCAAAGTGTCACGCTACACCGAGCGCACCTACCACCCGGATCGCATCCTGCGGCCGCTCAAACGCATCGGCCCCAAAGGCGCAGGTCAATTTGAACCGGTGCGCTGGGATGCGGCGCTGGACGACATTGCCGTGCGACTGCAGGCCATTGCCAAGCGTGATGCCCAAGCTGTTCTGCCCTACAGCTACGCCGGCACCATGGGGCTGGTGCAGGGCGAGAGCATGGCGGCGCGCTTTTTCAACAAGCTCGGCGCGTCGCGGCTGGAGCGCACCATCTGTGCCGCCGCTGGCG
>PFKL01000106.1 GCA_002784245.1 Comamonadaceae bacterium CG_4_10_14_3_um_filter_60_75 | reverse complement strand
GCCTCGCTGACGCTGGGCGTGCGCAAAGGCCGATCGGTCGAACAGGCTCCGAGCAGCAAGCTCACCGCCAGCAAACTGGCAACACGCGCGGCAGACACCGGCGAAGGCAAACGTGATTCAGTCATGGCAGTTACTTCATGTTCTTCAGTAGTCATCAATGAAACCTCAGGGCTTTTTCAAAGGTACCGCAGGTCGGCGTTCGACCCCTTGGTAGACCTTGATCTTGTTGAGTTTGCCGGCTTCAAGCAGCCAGATTTCGGACTCGGTGATGCGCTCGATACGCGCCGCACCCACCTGTTGTCCGGTGGCAAACAAACGCGTGCCCAACACCAGGTAAGGCGTGCCGTTGCGTACCAGCACGGCCACATTACCCGAGTCAATGGCCAGTGGATTGGCTTTGGCCGCAGGGATCGCAATGGCGTCACCCGTTGCCCGGGCTGCGGCAGGCGCCAGGGTGGGGTCACGCAACGTCTGCGCACCCAGCGAAGTGGCGCAGAGAGATGCCAACAACAGCGACCCGGTCCAACGTTTCATCGGGCCACCTCTGCTATCAAAAACAGTTGCAAGGTCAGCACGGGAGGGCCTTTGTCCGACGTCAGGGTCATACCACCCCAACGCACATAGGGCAAGGCCGTTTCCAGCGCGGCAACATAACGCGTCAGGTCAGCGTAGGGGCCAGAGACCGTGAGTTCGACACCCTGACGCGTCAGACCAGCAGGCAAACTGCCCGCACCGTTGCTGTTGCCTGGCCCCGCGACTTCAGGGGCCAGGGCGACGGTGCGCACCAGCGTCAACCCCTCATGGCGACGCAGCAGGTGCACCAGCACCCGGGCCAGTGGCGTACCGGCATCGGCACCGGGCAAGAGTTTGAGAATTTGCTGGTCCACTTCGGCAACCTGCAGCTGGGTTTGCACCACCTGCTCACGCAAACTGCGGTTGGTGTCATCGGGCTTTGGCGTGGCACGCACGGCGTCACGCAGACCCTGTAATTCGGTGCCCTGCTTGGCAAGGCGTTGCGTCAACTGTTTGTGCGCCAGTTGGGCGGGTGACAGCCACAGCGTGTCAACCAGCGCGGCAAAACTGACCAGCACCACAAAAAACAGAATCAGGCGTTCACGCCGGCTCAACGCATCCAGCCGCGCTACCAAACCACGCCAGGCTTGCTTCATGGCTTGCCTCCAGCCGGGGCAGCGGCGACGACCCGGCTAACCAGCGAAAACGACCACGACGCCGCACCGGTGGCTGCTGCACTGGGCGCGATTTGCTCCACCTTGACAGCGCTGAGCGTCTGGCCTTGCAGCAGGGGGCTGGCAGCGAGCTTGCCCACCCAATCGTTCAGCGCCTCGGGGGCGAGCGTCTGACCCGAGACCGCCAACACGTCGCTGTCGGCCTTGAGGGTGCCAATCCACACCACCGGCGGAATGGTTTGCGCCACCAGACGCAAACGTGCCGCGTGGCCCTGACCTGGCAGCACCACACCCTGACTCAGTGCGTCGAGCACACCTTGGCGCTTTTGCAGTTCACCGCGCTGCTGCGCCAGCTCATGCGTCAACGCGGCCTGCACCGGCCCGGCGCTGGCGCGCGAGGCCTCCAGCGCAGCGCGCAGGCTGGTCAATTCTTTGCCTTGGGCGTCCAGCGTTTGCTGCAAGCTGCTGCTGGCGCGCTGCAGGTTCCAGACCCAGGCGGCAGACAAAGCCCCTCCGCCCACCAGCAAGATCAGCAAGGCCTGCACCAGCGTTTGGGCAGTAAAGCTCCCTTTCTGCTTGCGCAGAATGGGCAGGTAGAGGTTGACTTGTTGCGGCATGGCGAAGGATTGTTTCAGGACTCAGGTCGAAGCAACGTCGGTACGCAACAACACACCCAGCAAGGGAAAACACAGCGCCAGATCGGCCGGAGCCAGCGCTTGCAAACCGGCAAAAACCGGGCTGACCTCCAGCACCCCCACCGTTTGCCCCAGCTGCCCGGCCAGCCACTGCGCCAACTCGTCGCTGCGCTCGCCGGCAAATACGCGCAAGCGGTTCAGCGGCAAATTAGACCAGGTACGGTCCCAGACGTCGAGCGAGCGCTGCACCTCCAGCACCAGGCGCTGCGCCTTGTCATCGTCCTGGGCGGCCACAGCAGGCGCCGCACTGGCCACAGAAGAAGCTTCACCATAAAAACCACTGTCCAGCGAAATATCGCCACCCGAGTGCGACGGTACGTATTCCTGTACCGGGGTAAAGCCGTCGACTGCAGCAGGCGCAGTAACCACACTGCCCCACTGACCGATCAAAAAACCCTCAGGCACATCAAAACGCCGTGTGTAAAAAAGCTCTTCGTTGGCGCTGATCGTCAACACCGCCTGCTGCCCCGGCACCAACACCAGCGCGGCGTTGGCACGGTCCAGCACGCTGTCAAGGCGCGCCAGCGCGCTTTGCAGATTGCGCTGTGCAGTTTCCTGAATGTCAATCACCGACAACCTGCAGTCCAGCGCCTCAGCCAGTGCGGTGACACTTTGGATAACCGTGTTGTTGGCGGCCACCACAAAGGAGTGGCTGGCACCTTGCTGACGCCCGTCACCGACCCGAATCACGTCGATAGTGACATCATCCACGTGCGCGGCAAGCATGTCACGCACCTGGTAGCGCGCGGCCGAGCGCAGCTCTTCGGGTGGCACGTTGGGCGTGTCAATCTGCAGCAGCTGGTATTGGTCAATACCCAACATGAGCGTTAGATCAAGCCCCTTCAGACCCAACGCTTCCAGCTGATGCAGCACGCCGGCAAGGCCGTCGGCGGTCTGTTGCACAACGCCGGCCTTGAGCACCTGAATACCCCCATCTTCACCCGGGTGGGCCAGCACATAAGCAGCCTCTTGACCAGACCAGGACAGCACCAAGCGGTCAGACGAGACGAGACGTTGCCAGGGCCAACGCATGGTCAACAGGCCTCCCAGGTGGGCGGATTTTTCAGCAGGCAAGCAACGATCGACATGGGGCAGGAATAACTGAAGTGACTTTGCTTTAATTTTAATAGCTGTTCACGCAAATCCGACGGGGGCAAACCCCAATAATTCCATATAAAAATACGCAGTCTCAATAGTTCTCGCGGCGGTAGATGAGCGGGGATTTGTAAATGCCGAAGGTAGCGCGGGCGCTGACACTGGGCAAATAACTGGGTGCTGTCAGCGTGATGTCGGCACTGCAACGCCCATTGGACGGCTTGGTGAGCGTGAAAGAACCGATGCCCGACGCCACAGCCGCCGGCGTTGCTGCAAAACCCAGGCCGGTGCAAAGCGTTGCCCCGGTCACTGCGGCAGCGCTCACCGTGCCACCGGGCGTGGACAAGCTGTCGGTGGTGCTGGTCGCCCAGCTCGAGCCGTTGTAGTACTGCGCCTTGACATTCATGGGCAGCGTGAGCAATTCCGAGCCGTAGGCGTTGACAATATTCAGGCGACCGCTTACCACCTTGACACCACCTTCTATCGAACTCGACGGCGTTGACCGCAGCGACGAAACGCTGTCGCTGTCGAAGGCGCGCCAGTAGGCGTCGGTCGGCACGGTCGGGATAGCAGCAAATGTAAACACGGGAAAGACTGGCGTTGTCGTCGTACCCGCGCTAAAACTGCTCGCAGGCACGGCAACTGCACTCGCCAAACCACCAGGCGCTGTGGTTCCGATGGCTGAGCCACCGACCGCTGCCACCGCGTTCAAAGTGACGGCCTTTGAAAAAGACTCGCTGGCCGTTGCGCTGTAGTTGTAGTTCACCGTGGTGGTCGGCGTACTCAAACCATTTTTTGCGGTGATGGTCAACGGCACACCTTGCCCGGAATACACAAAACCGTTGTATTGGGCCGGGCAAATCAGCCCCACTGGACACGGCATGGGCACACCCGCGGTCAGGGCCACAACGGTCTCAAAATGGTCAGGGATGAAGCGCACTACCGAGCCATCTGACCCAATAGCGCCCGTCGCCCCGGTGGTGCCGGTAGCCGTCAAGCCCGAAGCCAGATAGCTCCCACTGGCCAGTGTGGCGCTGAGGTCAATGATGCCGACCTCGCTCCAGTTCAGGTTGTTGGCGGTGGCCGTACCCAGATTGAAAGCACCCAATGATCCACTGAACAGCCCGTCGGACGTTCCCGCACCGGTGGGTTTGTAGCGCACACGGTCGATCGTCACCTGCTCAGGCGTGGCCTCCTTGCCAAAGTTGGGCGTCGCCGTTGGCGTTGCCAAGCCGTTGTACGCTGTCACTGTTGCCGAAAAATTGGTACCCGCCTTGATGGGCCCAGCCGTCACGTTCGAGAA
>PFKL01000217.1 GCA_002784245.1 Comamonadaceae bacterium CG_4_10_14_3_um_filter_60_75 | reverse complement strand
CTGCCTTCAATCTCGCGGCGCTCGCGGTTGATGTTGTCGAGCGTTTTGGCCAGTTCCAGCGCACGGTTGGGGTCGTCGGTCAGCAGGCATTCAATGCCCAGCGTCATATCGCTCAAGCGCCCGGCGGCATTGATGCGCGGACCCAGCGCAAAGCCAAAATCAAACGTTGTGGCGATTTTGGCATCGCGCGAAGCTGCTACAAATAGTGCAGCTATTCCCGCAGGTAATACTTGGGCTCGGACCCGTTTTAACCCTTGGGCCACGAGGCGACGGTTATTGGCGTCGAGCTTGACCACGTCGGCCACCGTGCCCAGCGCCACCAGCGGCAGCAGGGCATCGAGTTTGGGCTGGTGGTGCGCGTCAAAGTGGCCGCGCGCGCGCAGCTCGGCGCGCAGCGCCAGCAGCACGTAAAACATCACGCCAACACCAGCGATGGACTTGCTCTCAAACGAGCAGCCGGGCTGGTTGGGGTTGACGATTACATTGGCGTCGGGCAGGGCGGGCGCGCCGTTGACGCTGGCGCACAGATGGTGGTCGGTCACCAGCACCTGCAGGCCCAGCGCGCGGGCGGTGGCCACGCCGTCAAAGCTGGCAATGCCGTTGTCCACGGTGATCAGCACATCGGCACCGCTGGCCCTGACGCGCTCTGAGATGGGCGGAGTCAGCCCGTAGCCGTCCTGCACGCGGTCGGGCACGATGTAGTCGATAAATTTGGCGCCGAGCAAACGCAGGCCACGCACGCCGACAGCGCAGGCAGTGGCGCCGTCGCAGTCGTAGTCGGCAACGATGCACAGTTTTTTGTTGGCCGCGATGGCATCAGCCAACAGTACGGCTGCCTCTGCCGCGCCCTTCAGGCTGGCAGGGGACAGTAGTCGGGCCAGCGCGTCGTCGAGCTCGGCGGGGTCTTGCACACCGCGCGCTGCGTACAACTGCGCCAGCAGCGGGTGAATGCCGGCCTTCTCCAGCGCCCAGACGGTGCGTGGCGGCGCATCACGCACCAGCAATTTCATGGTCTGACAGACAGGACGGGTGCGGGGGACGAGGCGGGCGCTACCTCGGGTTCGACAACATCGGCAAACAATTGCTCCGGGGTGATGTGCAGCGCCACGCTGGCCAGCGTCACCGTGGCGTCGCGCTCAAAGGGGTGCAACACCCACAGGCCGTCAGCGCCTTTGCGGTAGACATCGGTGTTGCGGGTGTCAATGTCAATCAGCACATATTCCTCCAGACTGGCCAGGTGGCGGTAAGCGTTGAACTTGAGGCCGCGGTCGTAGCCTGCCGTGCTGGGTGAGAGCACTTCAATGATCAGTTTGGGCTCGGTCTTGACCCGCGCGCTGACCTGGTCACGGGCGCTGCAGGTGACCAAGACGTCGGGGTAAAAATAGCTGTTGACCGCAGCCACGTGCAAGCGCATGTCGCTCATGTAGGTACGGCACGGGCTGCCGCTCAAGTGCTGGCGCAACGACATGTAGCAATTGCCGGCTACCGTGACGTGTCGGTCTTCGGCACCCGCCATGGCAAATACCTCGCCGTCGAGAAACTCGTGGCGATCTTTCTGGTCGGCTTCCCATGCCAGGTAATCATCTGCGGTAAAGACGAATTGGTGTGCTGGTAATCCCATGATGGTGTCCTCAACAGTGAAGCCAAATTACATTATCAACGTGCCGGGCTGGCGATATGCAAGCGCTTGGCATGAATACACAAAAAAATCATAGCGACTTAAGCAGTTCCGATAAGGGTTTGGCGGCAAAATGCCCACTAAGTTTTTGCCAAAGACTGCGTTTTTGCAGTTGCCAGCTTTGGCTAGCGCGCTCGCCGCACAGGGTTATTTGCATGGGTTTGTCTGAAAGTGCGAGTTCCAGCAGCGATTTGATCAGGGTCGCGTCGAGTTGCTCCCAAGCCTGCGACCACGCAGCCCAGTTTTCAGCCAGCGCGGCGGCGCGCAGTTCTTCAACGACAACCGGTGTGGCGTCGGCGTTGGGCTCCTGGTAACCCGCAGGCAGCGCGCCGGTGCCGCTAAGCCAGAACGAGTTGACCGGCGGCAACCCTTGCGCTGCGCGTTGGTCATTGACCGGGTGGGTGTAGAACAGCATCTGCATCTCGTTTTGCAGGCGCAGCAGCGCACCGGCTTGTGTGGCTGACGGCATCCAGTGCTCCAGGTTGTGGCCAACCACGCGGTCCAGCGATGCGGTGTCTATGTTGGCCAAAATCGGTGCCTGCGCCAGGTAGCGGCCCGGCTGGTCGGGGTAGAGCGCAATGCCGTCTTCTTCAAAATACGGCCGCATGGCGGCCAGCAGGTCGTCCGACTGCTGCGCCGTCAGGCCGGGCAGCGGCAGGTGGCTCATGACCATGTGGTTGGTGTTGACCTGCCAGTGGCACAGGCTGACAAAACCCCAGGCTTGGTCGGCTTCAGCCAGCACCGGTGGCAATGAAGGCGCCTGACGCGCTTGCAGGGCGGCCCACGGAATGTGCCCGTCCACCACTGACAGGCCCAAGGCTTGCGCCAGCGCACATTCGTGCGGTGGGCTAAAGCTCATGACATCGTGCAGCTGCGGTGCTTGAGCGCTCAGCAGCGTCAGCAGCTTTTGCAGATGCGGGAGTTGGAGTTGCGACAACGCGGCAACAGCGCCGTCACTGTGGCTGGCAGCAAAGGGGATCAGCAGGTGCATGGGGGGGATTGTCTGGCATTGATGAAGCGCGTGTGGCGATCAATGCCATTCGACTCGCTATACTCGCACGCTTATTTGTGTAGGAGTCCACACATGGCCACCAATCTTGCTTTGGATGATGATCTGATTGAAGAAGCACGCCACCTGGGCGGCCAGCGGACCAAGAAAGAGGTAGTGACGCAGGCCTTGCTCGAATTTGTTCAGCGTCGGCGCCAAGCCAAGTTGCTCGATTTGTTTGGCACCGTCGAGTTTGTTGAGGGTTTCGATGCCAAGGCACAGCGCCAGGTGGCGCGAACAGCGTCGGTTGATTTATGAAGGTGCTGGTTGACACGTCAGTCTGGTCGTTGGCGCTGCGCCGTCCGAAAAACCATGCTTTAAGCGCTGATGAGGTGCTTGTGGTGAATGCGCTGGCTGATTTGGTGCGCGATGGTCGTGCGGTGCTGATGGGGGCGATTCGGCAGGAATTGCTGTCTGGTATCAAACTGGCCGAGCAATTTGACCAGCTGCGCACCAGCCTGGCAGCGTTTGACGACCTGCCCCTGCCGATCGCGGTTTACGAGTCTGCAGCGCGCGCATTCAACCTGTGCCGTGCCAATGGCGTACAGGGCTCGAACACCGATTTTTTGATATGTGCTGCAGCTCTGCATCATGCGGTCCCGATTTTTTCAACCGATGGCGATTTTGAGCAGTACCAGCGCTGGCTGCCGATTCGGCGCTATTTGCCGCCCGTTCAAACATGACTGTAATGCCCTTTGAACTCACGCTGGGCTGGCGCTACACGCGCGCTGGTCGGGCCACCCGGCGCAACGGCTTTATTTCGTTCATCTCGGGCGTGTCGATGCT
>PFKL01000226.1 GCA_002784245.1 Comamonadaceae bacterium CG_4_10_14_3_um_filter_60_75 | reverse complement strand
ATGAGTTGCAACGAAACTTCGCGATTACTCGCTCCTTGTTTTGGGCCTGCTGTGCCACCCCGTTTCTGTGGAAGACTTTGCTGTGCCTGGCCACAGCGGCACCCGTTGTGGGGGCGTTGACGCATGGATAACGCGCTACAAAATCTGAACGTCGCGCCGCGCGTCTGGGCCGTCGGTGCGCTGTGTCGTGCGGTGGCCGACGCTTTGCAGGCCCGTTTTAACCCGATCAACGTGCGCGGTGAGATCTCGGGCTGGTCGCGCGCGGCCAGCGGTCACTGCTATTTCTCGCTGAAAGACAGCGCCGGGCAACTGCGCTGTGCGATGTTCAAGCGTGCGGCCAGTGGCTTGGCGTTTGCGCCGCGCGACGGCGAACTGGTGGAGGTCACCGGCAAGCTCGGTGTTTACGAGCCGCGCGGTGATTTGCAGTTGATCGTGGAAGATATGCGTCGCGCCGGGCAGGGCAGTCTGTTTGAAGAATTCCTCAAGCTCAGGGCCAAATTGGAGGCGCAGGGCCTGTTTGACGCGCAACGCAAGAAGCCGTTGCCGCTGATGCCACGCGCCATCGGCCTGGTTACGTCGCTGGGCGCCGCTGCACTGCATGATGTAGTGACGGCGTTACAGCGGCGCGTGCCGCATATTCCGGTAGTGCTGGTGCCTGCCAGCGTCCAAGGCGCCAGCGCGCCAGCGGCGTTGATCGAATCGCTATCAAAACTATATCTGCTTGCGCAGTCAGGGCAAGGGCTAGAGGCTAATTTGACTCCTAAAAGACGGGGGCAGAGTGCGTCGTTGCCGGTCGTCGATGTCATTTTGTTGGTGCGTGGCGGTGGCGCCCTGGAAGACTTGTGGGCGTTCAACGACGAGCAATTGGCGCGTTGCATCAGCCAAAGCCCGGTGCCCGTGGTCTGCGGCGTCGGCCACGAGACCGATTTCACCATTGCCGACTTTTGCGCTGACCTGCGCGCACCGACGCCCACGGCTGCGGCTGAGCTGGTGGCGCAGCCGCGTCAGACCTGGCTGGGCGCGCTTGACGAAGTGCAACGACGCTTGCAGGGCGCGCTTGAGCGCGTACTCGACCGTCAGCACCAGCGACTCGACAATGCCGCGGCGCGGCTGGGGCGGCCGTCGCAACGATTGGCGACGCAGCAGTTGCGCCTGCGTACCTGTGCGCATGGCTTGCAAGCCGGTATGCGCTTTGCGCTGCAGCAGCACACGCAAGATCTTGCGCGTGTCAGCGCTGATTTGCCGCTCGCCCTGCGCCGCGGGCTGGAGGTACAAAGTCAACGACTGGAGCGTGCCGCCCTGCGCCTGGAACTGCTGGACCCGCATCTGGTGCTGGAGCGGGGCTACGCCTGGCTGACCGACGCCCGGGGGCAGGCGATCACGCGCACGCGCCAGGCCCAAGTGGGCCAAGCGATCTGCGCTACCCTTGCTGACGGCACGGTTGATTTGACCGTCACGCGCGTGCCGCAGTGATTGTTTTTACAATTTGTTGGCTCAACACTTTACCCACGAGAGGACACCATGGAACATACCTTGCCCGCACTGCCTTTTGCCATCGACGCCCTGGCGCCGCATTACTCCAAGGAGACTCTGGAATACCACCACGGCAAACACCACAACGCGTATGTGGTCAACCTGAATAACCTGCAAAAGGGCACCGAGTTTGAGGCGTTGGACCTCGAATCCATCGTCAAGAAGGCCAGTGGCGGTATCTACAACAACGCCGCGCAAGTCTGGAACCACACCTTCTTCTGGAATTGTCTGACGCCCAACGGCGGCGGCGAACCCAAGGGCGCGCTGGCTCTAGCCATCAACGCCAAGTGGGGCAGCTACACCGCGTTCAAGGAAGCGTTTGTCAAGTCTGCGGTCGGCAACTTTGGTTCCGGGTGGACCTGGCTGGTAAAAAAGGCCGATGGCTCGGTTGACATCGTCAACATGGGCGCCGCAGGCACACCGCTGACTACCGCCGACAAGGCGTTGCTGACGGTCGACGTGTGGGAACACGCGTACTACATCGACTACCGCAACGCGCGTCCGAAATACGTTGAAACCTTCCTCGACAAGCTGGTCAACTGGTCGTTTGCCGAGAAGAACTTCGGCTGATTTCGCGACCGTACATAAAAAAGCCACCTCCGGGTGGTTTTTTTATGGTGAATTGGCCGCCAGACCTTGTTGAATAAGCGCAGAACGCTGTTAAATTTATAGTGTTATCTGGCTGCAAAAGGACGGCCAGCGAGCTTGAAGCCAGCCTTGATGCCCTTTTTGTCGAACCAGCCCTGGTTCATTTCCAGCACGTAGCGGACCGGTTTGGCGGAACAATGCGAGTTGGTAGTCAGCGGCTTCATGTCGGCCAGATTGACGATGGTGCCGTCGTCGGCGACAAACGCTGCGGTCAGCGGGATCAGCGTGTTTTTCATCCAGAAGCATTGCTCGCTTGGAAAATTGAACACGAATAGCATGCCTTCACCGGCGGGCATCTGGCGGCGATGCATCAGGCCAGTGGAACGTTGTTCTGGTGTCGCGGCAACCTGGGTGTCGATCAAATACATGCCGGCGGTGATCTGGATGCGTGGCAGGTCAAGCTGCGGCGCGTTTTGCGCCCAGCTCAACGTGCTGCAACAGCATGCGACCAAGCAAAAAAAGGCATTTTTCATGGGTTTCATAACGCCATTTTCGTAGCGACAAATGCTGACGGGTTGCCGAGGTGAAAAAAAAGTCCGGTCGTGATGGTTTTTTGCGCCAACCCGCTGGTCTGAGGCACGTCCAGATAAAAAACCGACTTTGTTGAGGTGAGTCAAGCTATTGGGGGTAACCGGCCATTTATTTGACAGAAATCGGTAACTTATCCGCACTAGAATTAAAAAGTTTAGGGGCAACCCCGGGTCGAGCACCTTTTCATGTCCGGCTCATAAACACGATTTGTGATCAACCAACGGAGACTTCATTACATGTACCAGCACATCAAGGTTCCTGCCCAAGGCCAAAAAATTACCGTCAATGCTGACAATTCATTGAACGTGCCAGACCAGCCGATCATTCCGTTCATCGTTGGTGACGGTACCGGTTTTGACATCACGCCGGTGATGATCAAGGTGGTGGATGCCGCTGTTGCCAAAGCCTACGGCAGCAAGAAGAAGATTCACT
Source organism: Comamonadaceae bacterium CG_4_10_14_3_um_filter_60_75 (assembly GCA_002784245.1). Classification (GTDB taxonomy): domain Bacteria; phylum Pseudomonadota; class Gammaproteobacteria; order Burkholderiales; family Burkholderiaceae_C; genus Rhodoferax. The sequence goes on along the minus strand of PFKL01000226.1, from coordinate 1,043 downwards.
GGATGGAGGTTTACGCCGGTGAAAAGGCAACCCAGGTGTATGGGCCAGATGTCTGGTTCCCCGCTGAAACCGTTGAAGCCTTGAAAGAATACGTGGTTTCCATCAAGGGACCGTTGACCACACCCATTGGCGGTGGCATCCGTTCGCTTAATGTGTTTATGCGTCAGGAGCTTGACCTGTACGTCTGCCTGCGCCCGATTCAGTATTTTGAAGGCGTGCCCAGCCCGGTGAAAGAGCCTGAAAAGACCAATATGGTGATCTTCCGCGAAAACACCGAAGACATCTATTGCGGTATTGAATTTGATGCCGAGTCCGACAAAGCCAAAAAACTCATCAAGTTCCTGCAAGAAGAACTCGGTGTCACCAAGATCCGCTTCCCCAACACGTCGGGTATTGGCATCAAGCCGGTGTCACGTGAAGGTACCGAGCGCCTGGTGCGCCAGGCCATCCAGTACGCGATCAACAATGACAAACCCAACGTGACGCTGGTGCACAAAGGCAACATCATGAAATTCACTGAAGGTGCGTTCCGTGACTGGGGCTACGCGCTGGCGCAAAAAGAATTTGGCGCCGAACTCATCGACGGCGGCCCGTGGTGCAAATTCAAGAACCCCAAGACGGGCAAAGACATTGTTGTGAAAGACTGCATCGCCGACGCCTTCCTGCAACAAATCCTGTTGCGTCCGGCCGATTACAGCGTCATCGCGACGATGAATCTGAATGGCGACTTCATCTCTGACGCACTGGCTGCGCAAGTGGGTGGCATCGGCATTGCCGCTGGCGCCAACCTGTCGGACGCTGTGGCTTGCTTTGAGGCGACTCACGGCACGGCACCCAAATACGCTGGCAAAGACTATGTGAACCCGGGTTCAGAGATTCTGTCGGCTGAAATGATGCTGCGCTACATGGGCTGGACCGAAGCTGCGGATGCGATCATCACGTCGATGGGCCGCTCGATCAAGAGCAAGAAAGTCACCTACGACTTTGCCCGTTTGATGGACGGCGCCACTCAGGTCAGCTGCTCCGGCTTCGGCCAGGTGATG
>PFKL01000179.1 GCA_002784245.1 Comamonadaceae bacterium CG_4_10_14_3_um_filter_60_75 | reverse complement strand
GCGGGCAGCCACAAGCCCAACACCGCGGTGCCGCAGGCTTTCTTCAACAAAGAGGCTGGTGTCAAACGGCTGGTGACCGAAACCGGTGCCGGGCAGTGGGGTACCTCGCTGGCGTTTGCCGGACAGATTTACGGCATGGAAGTGGAAGTGTTTCAGGTGCGTGTGTCGTACGACCAAAAGCCCTACCGCCGCGCCGTCATGGAAACCTATGGCGCGCGCTGCATTGCATCGCCGTCCAACGAGACCGTCTATGGCCGCTCGGTGCTGGCCAAGAACCCGGATCATCCGGGTAGCCTGGGCATTGCGATCTCTGAGGCGGTGGAACTGGCCGTGCAGCGCGACGACACCAAATACGCGCTGGGCTCGGTGCTCAACCATGTGTTGCTGCACCAGACCATCATCGGCCAGGAGGCCATGTTGCAGATGGAAATGGCCGATGCCTGGCCCGACGTGGTGGTGGGCTGCACGGGGGGTGGTTCCAACTTTGCCGGTATTGCGTTCCCGTTCATGGGGCATGGCCTGCGCGGTGGGCAAAAGTCACGCTTTGTGGCGGTGGAGCCCGCGGCCTGCCCGTCGCTCACACGTGGCAAATACGCGTATGACTTTGGCGACACCGGCCACATGACCCCGCTGACCAAAATGCACACCCTGGGCAGCCAGTTCACACCGCCCGGTTTTCATGCCGGTGGCCTGCGCTACCACGGTATGGCACCGCTGGTCTCGCACGTCAAGGAACTGGGCTTGTTGGAGGCTGTGGCCTACAACCAGGTGGAATGTTTTGAGGCCGGGGTGATGTTTGCGCGCTGCGAGGGCATCGTACCTGCGCCCGAGGCCAACCACGCCATCAAGGGCGCGATTGAAGAAGCCTTGCGCTGCAAGCGCGAGGGCAAGTCAGAGACCATTTTGTTCAACATGTGCGGCCACGGCCACTTTGACATGGTGGCGTACCAGAAATACTTTGCCGGCGCGCTGACCGACGAGCATTACGACGAATCCGAGCTGGCCATGGCGCTGGCCGGGCTGCCCAGCGTGCCCGAACCAGCCTGAGATAAAAGTCGCTGCCTGCCTGATCAGTCGAGCAGCTCTTTGGGCACATTGCCGCCGTTGGCAGCGAGTTTGGCCAGCACGGTTTTGTGCAGCCACATGTTCATCTGGGCTGAATCACCCATCAGGTTGGCGGGGCAGCCGAGTTCGGTGGCAAGCTCTTTGCGTGCGGCCAGGGTGCTGTCGATTTCCAGCAGTTTGAGCAAATCGACGATGGAGGTGCGCCAGTTCAGCTTCTCTTTGCTGGCAGCGGCTTTTTGTTGCAGTTGTGCCACCACGTCAACCACAGGCATGGGTGTGACTGCAGCAGCTGCTGGTGCTGTCGTTGCCGGGGCTGTTGGGGCTGTGGTTGGCACTGGCGCGCGCAACATGGCTTCTACCTTGCTGTTGCCTGCATCAAAACCCAGCTTGTCCAAAATCTTGCTAAAAAATCCCATGTTATTTCTCCTGAAGTAGCGCGCCCGCACTGGACCGCCGGAATGACGGAAGCGTTCGCTCGGGCTGCGGTGTCATGTTACGCAAAAAACGGCCAAAGCCGAGCTATCAACAAGATTTGTGCAAAACTTTTCCAGGGATTTGCAGCTTGAACCGGTGGCGGCTGTCTCAGACCTGCAACACCTCCAGCAGGCGGTCCAGCCCACCGGACTCGATCGACACGTTGGCAAATTCACGTACTGCGGGTTTGGCGTGGTAGGCCACCGAGATACCCGCCACGCTCATCATGGGCAAATCATTGGCGCCATCGCCCATGGCGATGGTCTGCTTGAGGTTGACGCCCAGGGTGTCGCACATCTGCAGCAGCATGGTGCGCTTTTCTGCGCCGTCGCAGATGTCGCCCCAGGGCTGGTGCACCAGGCGGCCGGTGAGCGCGCCGTTGGCTACTTCGAGCTGGTTGGAGCGGGTGAAGTCGATGCCCAGCCGGTCGCGGATGCGGTCGGTGAAGTGGGTAAAACCGCCTGAGACCAGCAGCACTTTCAGGTCGGCAGCCTTGCAGGCGGCGACCAGTTCAGCTGCACCGGGGTTGAGTTGCAGTCGCTCGCGGTAAATTTGGTCCATCTGCGCCAGCGTGACGCCTTTGAGCAGCGCCACGCGCTGGCGCAGGCTTTCCTTGTAGTCGGCAATGTCGCCGCGCATGGCGGCTTCGGTGATGGCGGCCACTTCGGCTTTTTTGCCGACCGCGTCGGCAATTTCGTCGACGCATTCGATGTTGATCAGCGTCGAGTCCATGTCAAAGGCGATGAGTTTGAAGTCGCGCAAGGGTTGTGGTGCAGGAATACCGGCGACGATCAGGCCAGGTGCAAATTCGGTGGATTTCATGGTCTGAGATTATCTTTGCAAGAGCAGCCGGTGCAGGGTGTCAAGCCGAATTCCAGGTGAACTGGGCGCACGACCCCAATCTGGCGGCGCCAGAGAGTTGCCCTCCAACTCCAGGCAATCAGACACGGGCGAACGAGTTTACCTGCCCGTTCGCAGGGATTTGCCCAGTCAGACGGCCCAGGGCGCGTCGTCCGAGGTTTCTTCGGCCAGCCACAGGCACGCTGCCCCCATCAGGATGACAACAGCACTGGCGATGGCGCTGCCCAGGTTGTTGCCCAGGTTTTCAAAATTGACAACGCCGAACAGCAAGCAAAGAAACCCGATCACCAGGTTGATCAAAAAAAATGCGGTTTTCATGATGTCTCCAAAGAAGCAATACGCTTCAGTAAGCGAGACCGCGTGTGCTGGACTGCTTCACGACCTGGGCGCCCACTTTTTTGCGCTGCACCAATTGCAGGCACAGGCGTTTGCAGGTAACCCAGCCAGCAGTGAGCATTTGGCTCAAAGCCTCAGAGCGCATCTGGTTGGCGCGGTGGACGTAGGCGTCGATGTCGGCGTAGTTGTATTCGTATTCGTGTTCCATGATGAGGTTTCCTTTTTGCGAGTTTTGTGCCTCTCTTGAAGGCACATGCCAACGATAATGCCGATGCTGCACCACAGCAAACGATCATTTCTCATGCAACAGACGACAAAAACTCATTCATGTCCTACCGACTGCCCCCGTTGAGCTCGCTGCGCGCCTTTGAAGCTGCCGCGCGACATCTGAGCTTCAAGAACGCAGCTCAGGAACTGTCGGTCACACCCACCGCGATCAGTCACCAGATCAAAACGCTGGAGGATTACCTTGACCAAGAGCTGTTTGTTCGCCTGACCCGCTCGCTCGAACTCACACCGCAAGGCCAGGCCATGTTGCCCAAGGTGCGTGAGGGCCTGGAGTGTTTTGCCGCCGCGGTGGAAAGCGCTGTACAACGCCCAACGCAAGGACGGCTGGTAGTGATGCTGCCGCCGTCATTTGCCACACGCTGGCTGGTGCCCAGACTGCGCCGTTTTGCCGAAGCCGAGCCCAGCGTGCACCTGCAGGTGATGCGTTCGCTGGGCACCATTGACGGCTATCCGGCCGATGGCGCAGCGTCTCTGGACGCGGTGGACTTGCGCGAAGAAGATTCCATGGTGGTGATCCGCTTTGGTAGTGGCGACTATCCCGGATACCAGGTCGACCGGATGTTTGGCTCGGACTACATCGCGGTGTGCAGCCCCAAGCTGCTTGATGGCACACACCCGCTGCGCGAACGCGCAGACATGCAGCATCAAATCTTGCTGCACGACGACACCACCACGGAATGGGCCGGGCCGCGCTGGGAAGAGTGGTTCCGCCTTGCCGGCTTGAACCTTGCCAACCCCCAGGCCGGCCCGCACTTCAGCGATTCTGGCATGGTCTATGTGGCTGCGCTCGATGGCCTGGGCGTGGCGCTTGCCTCCAAGCCGCTGGTGGCCAATGCCCTGGTGCAGGGACGGCTGGTCGCACCTTTCGACATCGCTGTCGGGCAGAAATTTGCCTATTACCTTGTCACACCGAAGGCGACCGCGCAGCGCCCCGCAGTGGTGGCGTTTCGGCAATGGTTGCTGCAAGAAGCACAGACGCAAGCGCGACCTCTGGCCGTCTGACATCGGGCGTGGTATGTGCGCCGTGCGCATCAACGCGCCGACCGTGGCTGGCGCTTCGCTGTGGTCAGGCAGGCTCTGCTAGCGGTTGCCCCAAATTCCGTAGCACGTCACGCACCATCTGTGCGCGCTCACGGGCTTCTGGAAGGGCGCGCTCGATGCGCAATTTTTCGTTGCCAGCCAGTTTGATGTGCTTGTTTTTCTGGATCAGCGCAATGATTTTCATCGCATCAATTGGCGGGTTCGGTTTGAAGGTGATGGTGATGACACCCGGTGCGGCATCGACCTTGGTCACGCCGTAGGGCTCGCTCAACACCCGCAGGCGGTGCACGTCAATGAGGGTCTGCGCCTGCGCGGGCAGCTTGCCAAAGCGGTCGACGATCTCTTCCATCAGCGTATCCACCTGCGCTGCGGTCTTGGCGGTGGCGAGTTTTTTGTAGAACGACAGGCGCAGATGCACGTCGCCGCAGAAGTCGTCGGGTAACAGCGCCGGGGCGTGCAGGTTG
>PFKL01000200.1 GCA_002784245.1 Comamonadaceae bacterium CG_4_10_14_3_um_filter_60_75 | reverse complement strand
GCGCGTCCAGCAAAATGGCTTGAGCTTGTGAAAAATCTTGGGCGAATTTTAAGAGATCAAAGCGCAGGCCCGCCTCGCCCAAGGGTATGCGCGCTGCGCGCAGGTAAGCACGGCCGTCCGGCCCACACGCAGCAGCGCAATCGGCAGGCGATTCATCACCATGAAATTGGACGATAGCCCCCGTCACCCTTGCACAAGCAGCTCTGATTGCTGAAGCATTTTCGTTGACGAACAGCAACACCGGCGTGACAAAGGGCGGCAGTCGACGCGCCAGTTCGGCAGCGCGCTCGGGCGTGACAAAGCGTGGACTCTTGGCGTACAGCACAAAACCGACGGCATCAGCACCCGCGTCAACGGCAGCATCCACGTCCTGCTCGCGGGTGAAACCACACAGTTTGATGCGGGTGCGCATGGCGGCGGGTGGGGTGTGGGCTGTGGCAGGTGGGGGCAATGTCATGGGGTGGCTCCGGGCAATCCGTCAAGCAGGCTGGGGTGCTCGGGCAGACCCCAGTGCGCATCGTAGCGTGGGCCGACGAAGTACAGGCCATGCGGCGAAAAAGTGGGCGCAGCGGCGTCGCGGTCGCGTGCGGCCAGCACCTCGGCCATCCAGTCGGGTGGCCTGCGGCCGTCGCCAATCATGACCAGGCAGCCCATGATGTTGCGGATCATGTGGTGCAAAAACGCATTGGCTTCAAACGCAAAGCGCCAGTAAGTCCCACCGCGAGAGATGTCGATGCGCATCAGGTTTTTGACGGGGGAGAGCGCCTGGCAGGCGCTGGCGCGAAACGAGGTGAAGTCGTGTTCGCCCAACAGGTACTGCGCTGCCGACTGCATTCTGTCAAATTGCAGTGGTTTGAACACCCAGCCCACACGGCCGGTGTTCAGGCTGGGTCGCACTGGCGCGTCGTAAACAATGTAGACATAGCGTCGCGAGGTGGCGCTGGCGCGGCAGTGAAATTCACGCCGCACCACTTTGGCCCATTGCACCGCGATGTCGTGCGGCAACAAGGCGTTGGGGCCGCGTACCCAGGCGTTTTCACTGCGCTGTACTGGGGTGTCAAAGTGGACGACCTGCATCAGCGCGTGGACGCCTGCGTCGGTGCGGCCGGCACACAGGGTGCTGACGCGCTGGGCGCAAAAGCGCGACAGGGCGTGCTCGAGTTTGTCCTGCACCGTTTGCCCGGACGGCTGACTTTGCCAGCCCTGGTAGGCCAGCCCGTTGTAGCTGATGCCCAGCGCGACGCGCTCGCTGCCAATGCTTTGCTGCAACACCCCGAGGTCGCCTGGACGGCTAAAGCTTGTTGAGCGCCTGCTGTGCCTTGGCCTTGACCTCACCAGAGGCCTCGGCAATGACTTCTTCGATCAGCGCGCGCGCGCCATCGTCGTCGCCAATGGCGCGGAACTCGTCGGCCAGCGCGAGCTTGGTTTCCAGCGCGTCCATGACAGGCTCGGGCAGGTCGCCGGGCATGGTCAAGCGGTCTTCGGCCAGGTCAAGCGAGAGCGAGTCGAGGTCAAAAGACAGCATGTCTTTGCCAGCCGCAGGTGGCATGGGCTCACCGGCGTTGGCCAAGGACAGCTCAGGCGCGGCTGTGACGGCGGGTTCTTCAGCTGCGGCTGGCGTTTCGGCTGGTGCATCGTCTGCCACGGAAAACTCAGGCATAAGCAGCACCTCAGACGCTGGCTCAGGTTCGGCGGTGTCTGTCGGTTCGGGTGTGGCCTCGGACAGGTCGGCGATGAAGTCCGCCGCATTTTCATCCAGGTCGGGTGCCAGTGCGGCGGGTTGCGACTCTTCAATGGCTTGCGGCTCGGTAAAGTCCAGGCTGCCCGGCATGGTGGTGGGCTCGGCCGGTTCGGGCCGGGTCTCTGGCGTGGCCAGGTCGTTGTCGATGATGGTGGGTAGCGGGTCTTCAGCAAGCGTCGCACCGACCGTGGGCTGACCGGCGGGCGTCTGCAAAAATTCGGGTTCTTCCAGTGAAAAATCAAGGTCCAGGTCGAGCTCGGAGCCATCGGACAGGGTGGCTCTGGCCTCGGTGGGCGCCGCCACAGCATCGGCCACGGCGGCAGCGGCAGCACCTGCAGCGCCTGCAGCGCTTGGGCTGACGGTCACGCCAGCGCCAGGTTGACCACCGGGCAGATACAAGGCGTTGTCCGGGTCGATCGACAAGCCTTTCTCGCAGATTTGTTCCCATTCGGGGCCACTGCCATCGGTGAGATTGAAGGCCAGCGCGGCAACCGCTTCAAACGCCTTAAGGTCGCGCCGCTTGGCGTAGATTTCGGCCAGCTTGACGTGAATGGCCACACGTTGCGGGCTGCTGCGCAGCGCGTCCTTGAGGATTTCTTCGGCCTGCAGATCGCGGCCATAGGCGAGGTAAACGTCGGCTTCGGCGACCGGGTCGACGTCGTCAGCGGCGTCGAGCTGACTGGGCGAATAGACCATCGACGAACCGGTAGTCAGACTGTCACCCGTGTCGACGCTCTGGCCACCGCTGGCACCGCTGAAGGCTTCGGCCAGGGAGCTTTCGGCAAAAGCGCTGTCGAGCAAGGTGTCTTGTTTGCGCTGCCTGCGCTTGAGGTAGGCCAGCCCCGCCAGCAAACCCAGTAGGGCGATCACGCCGCCGGGCAACATGGGGTTTTCAACCAGCGTGTCGATGAAGCTCGGCTCGGGTGCTGGCTCGGGCAAGTTGGCCGCTGGCTTGCTGGCCGCCGGCGCTGGTGCCGCGACGGCTGCGGGGGCGGCCGAAGCGGCGGCTGGCGCGGGGCTGGCCTCAGGTAGCGTGGGCAAGGTGGGCAGCGCGGTCGCGGTACTGGTGGCGGGCGCTGGCGTGGGCGCGCTGGCGGCAGCGGCGAGTTTGTTCAGATCAGTGATGTTCTTGGCAACCTCTGCGGCACGCGCTTTGGCTTCTTCCGAATTGCGAGCCGAGGCCAACTGGTCTTCACCCGACTTGCCCTGAACGGCGCCCTTGGACAGCGTGAGTTTGTCGGGTGCTGCGGCAGCCGGTGTTTTGTCTTGCACCGTGGCCTGGACCTTTCCGCTGGCCTCACGGCTGAGCGGTGCAGTTTGGGTTTGCGGGACGTTATCGGCCAGGCGACGGCGGAAGTCGTTGAAATCACGACTTTGGGCAACCACGGTTTGTGTGGCTTCTTCAGCGCTCACCGCCGCGGCCTGGTCTGGCGTTGGTACGGTGAGGATGGCACCGGCCTTGATGCGGTTGACGTTGTCCCTGATGAAGGCGTTGGGGTTGCCGCGCAACATGGCCACCAGCATCTGGTCCAAGGATACGTTGGCTGGTTTGTGGACAGCGGCGATCTGCCCTGCGGTCTCGCCCGGCTTGACCCGGAGGGTGGTTGCCGCTGTGGCCTGAGGCTGGGCCACTGGCTTGGCCACGGCTACCGGCCTTGCGGATGATGCCGGTTTGACCGGCGTGGCCTCAACGCTGCGGGCCACTGGTTGGGCCGCAGCAGGTGCGTTCTGGATTGGCAACTGGGCCTTGTCGGGCGCACTTGCAGCCGCACTGCGCAGGCTGGGCGGGTCAAACAGCAGGGTGTAGTCGCGTACGATCCGCCCCGAACTCCAGGTGGCTTCCAGAATAAGGTCGACAAAGGGCTCGTTGACCACGCGGTCGCTGCTGAGCTTGAGGAAGGCGCGACCGTTGGCGCGGCGCTGCAACGAGGTCTTGAGATTGCCCAAGGCGGCGTTGTACTCGAGTCCAGCGGCCTTGAAGGCATCGGGTGGCGCAACGCGCGAATTCAGACTTGCGGCCTCTTCGGCGTTGATATCCAAAAAATCGACTTCAGCTTGAAGCGGCTCGCCCAGCGCCGATTGGACGGTGATGCGCCCGAGTGACAGTGCCGCTGCAGGATCGCTTGACAGGGCCAAAAGCATGGCCGCAGCCAAAGCGGTCAGTTGACATTGATAAGACTTCGCAATCAATTTATGCACTCCGGTTGAACAGCGGCCTGGGTCGGCGCGATGCGGGCATTGTGCCCGGAATCTTCAGACAATAAAAAGCACCTTAACATCAATGCGTTAGCCTGACAAGTTAAGACAGTGTGTCAAGTTCAGGACAGTGTCGTTGGATGTCAAAGTCGCGATTCTATGTTGTCGCTCTACAACGAAATGGTGGTGCGTGGAAACAGTTTGCAACAGCAGTTCGCCGCAGCTGTGCTGTCAGGCTTGCAACAAAATCTGCAGCATGCGGCGCAGCGGCTCGGCGGCGCCCCAGAGCAATTGGTCACCGACGGTGAACGCGCCGAGGTACTCTGGGCCCATGGCCAGTTTACGAATGCGCCCCACGGGGATGGTCATGGTGCCGGTGACGGCCACGGGTGTCAGGTCTTTGATGCTGGCCTCGCGCGTGTTGGGTACCACTTTGACCCATTGGTTGTCGGCGGCGATCATCGCTTCGATATCTGCGGTGGGTACGTTCTTTTTCAGCTTGAAGGTGAGCGCCTGGCTGTGGCAACGCATGGCGCCCACGCGCACGCAAAAACCGTCGACCGGCACGGCAGGTGTGCCAAAGCCGTCGCCCAGGCCCAGGATCTTGTTGGTCTCGGCCATGCCTTTCCACTCTTCGCGCGACTTGCCCCAGTCGGCCGTGTCACGGTCTTGGTCAATGCCCAGATCTTTGTCGATCCAGGGAATCAGCGAGCCGCCCAGCGGAACGGCAAAATTGGCGGTCTCCGTGGCCGTCAGGGCGCGCTGTTTGGCAATGACCTGGCGGTCGATCTCAAGAATGGCGCTCTTGGGATCGTTCAAGAGTGCCGCAACTTCCTTGTAGAGCGTGCCGTATTGGGTGAGCAGTTCGCGCATGTGTTGCGCGCCGCCTCCGCTGGCGGCCTGGTAGGTTTGCGTGCTCATCCACTCGACCAGACCGGCTTTGTAGAGCGCACCCACGCCCATGAGCATGCAGCTGACCGTGCAGTTGCCGCCGATCCAGTTGTTGCCGCCCTTGGCCAGCGCGTTTTTGATCACCGGCATGTTGACCGGGTCGAGGATGATGACCGCGTCGCTCTTCATGCGCAGGGTGGATGCGGCGTCGATCCAGTGCCCACGCCAGCCGGCTGCGCGCAGCTTGGGAAACACCGCGGTGGTGTAGTCGCCGCCTTGCGCGCTGATGATGATGTCGCAGCGCTTGAGCGCGTCGATGTTGAACGCGTCTTGCAGCAGCGTTTCGTTCTTGGCCATGGCGGGCGCCTTGCCGCCTGCGTCGGAGGTGGAAAAGAACACCGGTTCAATGAGTTTGAAGTCGCCCTCGGCTTGCATCCGGTCCATCAGGACCGAGCCGACCATGCCACGCCAGCCAACCAGACCGACCAAGTTACCTACCTTCATGCTGTACCTCTTGAAAAAAACGAATTACCGAATTACCGAATTTGACGATGCCGTGCCTGGATGACGTCACCATCAAAGTGCTTTCACGACTGCGTTACCCATTTCGACGGTGGTAACAAGGGTGGTGCCGTTGCTGTAGATGTCACCGGTGCGCAGCCCCTGGCGCAACACCGCCTGCACAGCTGCTTCAATGCGCTGCGCAGCGTCGGCCTGATTCAGGCTGAAGCGCAGCATCATTGCCGCGCTGAGAATGGTGGCCAGTGGGTTGGCGATGCCCTTGCCTGCGATGTCAGGGGCGCTGCCGTGGCTGGGCTCGTACAAACCGAAGTTGCTGGCGTTCAGACTGGCCGAGGGCAACATGCCGATCGACCCGGTCAGCATCGACGCCTCGTCGGACAAAATGTCGCCAAACAGGTTGCCGGTGACGATCACGTCAAACGCCTTGGGCGCGCGCACCAGTTGCATGGCCGCGTTGTCGACGTACATGTGGTCGAGCGCCACGTCAGGGTACTGTTGGCCTACTTCGGCGACTACATCGCGCCAGAACTGGAAGGTCTCCAGCACATTGGCCTTGTCGACGCTGGTGACCTTTTTGTTGCGTTTGCGCGCGGCCTGGAACGCCACGTGGGCGATGCGTTCGATCTCCGGGCGGCTGTAGCGCATGGTGTCATACGCCTCGTCGCTGCCGGGAAAGTGGCCATCCGTGGCGGTGCGTCGGCCGCGCGGCTGACCAAAATAAATGTCGCCGGTGAGTTCGCGGATGATCAGGATGTCGAGCCCGGCGACCAGTTCGGGTTTGAGGCTGGAGGCGTTAACGAGTTGTTCGTAGCAAATGGCCGGTCGGAAGTTGGCAAATAGCCCCAGGTTCTTGCGCAGCCCCAAGATGGCTTGTTCCGGGCGCAGATGGCGTTCCAGCTTGTCGTATTGCCAGTCGCCCACGGCGCCAAACAGCACAGCATCGGCCGCTTTGGCCAGTTTCAGCGTGGCCTCGGGTAGGGGGTGGCCGTGCGCGGCATAGGCGCAGCCGCCGACCAGCGCTGTTTCCATTTCCAGCGGGACGTCGAGCGCCTTGAGCACTTTGACGGCTTCGGTGACGATCTCCGGGCCAATGCCGTCACCGGGTAAAACTGCAATTTTCATAATGTCAAAATGTTATTGATTTAATAGCTTCTCAGGCAAGCATGGTATGGGCTAGCCACGGTTTTTGTGCCAAACGTTGGGCCTCGAAGGCTTTGATCTTGTCGGCGTGGCGCAGGGTCAAACCGATGTCGTCAAGGCCGTTGAGCAGGCAGTATTTGCGAAAGGCCTGAACTTCGAAAGGCAGTTCCACCCCGTCGGGCTTGACGACCACCTGGCGCGCCAGATCGATGGTCAACGTGTAGCCGACAAACGCTGCGACCTCGTTGAAGAGCTGCGCCACCTGAGCCTGGCCCAGCACGATCGGCAGCAGGCCGTTTTTGAAGCAGTTGTTGAAAAAGATGTCGGCGTAGCTGGGTGCGATGATGGCGCGAAAGCCAAATTGATCCAGCGCCCAGGGTGCATGTTCGCGCGAGGAACCGCAGCCAAAATTTTTGCGCGCCAACAAGATGCTGGCACCCTGAAAACGCGGCTGATTTAGAACAAAGTCCGGGTTGGAGCGGCGGCTGGCGGGGTCCTGGCCGGGGTAGCCTGCGTCGAGGTAACGCCATTCGTCAAACAGGTTCTGGCCAAAGCCGGTCTTGCGGATCGACTTGAGAAACTGCTTGGGGATAATCGCGTCGGTGTCGACGTTTTCACGGTCCATCGGGGCGACCAGGCCCTTGAGCAAGGTAAATTTTTGCATCTTTAGACCTATTTTTTGGCTGCGCCTTCGATGGTCTGACCCGCTTTTTGCAAATCCTGACCCACGCCCTTGACGGTGTTGCAACCAGTCATTGCCAAGACGGCCACAAGCAGCAGCAAAGCGGTAAGTTTTTTCATTCCATGTTCCTTCAGTGCGGTTTAGACAAATCTTCTGACGTCGACAAAATGGCCGTGAATCGCAGCTGCGGCGGCCATGGCCGGGCTGACCAGATGGGTGCGTCCGCCAGCGCCCTGCCGGCCCTCAAAATTGCGGTTGCTGGTGGAGGCGCAGCGTTCGCCGGGCTCGAGCCGATCGGCGTTCATGGCCAGGCACATGGAGCAACCGGGTTCGCGCCATTCAAAGCCGGCGGCCTTGAAAATCTCATGCAAGCCTTCGCGCTCGGCCTGTTCCTTGACCAGGCCAGAGCCAGGCACGACCATCGCCAGGCGGATGTTGGTCGCAACCTTGCGGCCCAGCGCTTTGACGATGGAGGCCGCTTCGCGCATGTCTTCAATCCGGCTGTTGGTGCACGAGCCGATGAAAACCTTGTCGACGTACAGGTCGTTGAGCGCCTTGCCGGGCTCAAGACCCATGTAGCTCAGCGCGCGTTCGATCGCGCCACGCTTGTTGGCGTCTTTTTCCTTGTCAGGATCAGGAACACGGTCGTCGATACCCAGGACCATCTCCGGCGAGGTGCCCCAGGTGACTTGCGGCACCAGTGTCCCCGCGTCGAGTGTGACCGTGGCGTCAAAGTGCGCGCCGACGTCTGAGTGCAATGTTCGCCAGTAGGCCACCGCCTGATCCCATTCGACGGCGGCGGCAGCGTCATTGGCAGCGTGGGCGCCTGGCGCCAAGGGGCGCCCCTTGATGTAGGCGATGGTTTTTTCGTCAACGCCAACCAGACCGGCCCGGGCGCCAGCCTCAATGGCCATGTTGCACAGGGTCATGCGGCCTTCCATGCTCAGCGCGCGGATGGCATCACCGCCAAATTCAATGGTGTACCCAGTGCCACCAGCGGTACCGATCTTGCCGATCACCGCCAGCACGATGTCTTTGGCGGTGCAGCCGCGCGACAGCGTGCCGTCGACCTTGACCAGCATGTTCCTGGCTTTTTTGGCCAGCAGCGTTTGCGTGGCCATGACGTGTTCGACCTCACTGGTGCCAATGCCATGCGCCAGCGCGCCAAAGGCGCCGTGCGTCGACGTATGCGAATCGCCGCAGACGACGGTCATGCCCGGCAAGGTGGCGCCGCTCTCGGGGCCGATGACGTGGACAATGCCTTGGCGCTTGGACAAAAAGGGGAAGTAAGCCGCAGCACCGTATTCCTTGATGTTGGTGTCAAGCGTCAGCACCTGTTCCTTGCTGGTGGGGTCGGTGATGCCGTCGTAGCCAAGCTCCCAACCCTGGGTTGGTGTGTTGTGGTCAGCGGTGGCGACGATGGAACTGGTGCGCCAGACTGGGCGCTGTGCTTGTCGCAGACCTTCAAATGCCTGCGGACTGGTGACTTCATGCACCAGATGCCGGTCGATGTACAACAAGGCCGTGCCGTCGTCTTCAGTGTGAACGACGTGCTCGTCCCAGAGCTTGTCGTACAAAGTGCGTGCCGTCATGTGGGGTTTCCTGCGAACTGCTTGAATGAAAAAATGAGATTTTAAGCGGGTGCAATGTCCGCTATTGCAGCCGGGCGACTGTTGGTCAGCGCCGGACATAAAAAAGCCTGCCGGTGTTGCCACCAGGCAGGCTGGATCCAAACAACCAGGAATTAACGCTGGCCGATCGGCTTGACGGTGCGGGTGACCGAGCCGGTAAACAACTGGCGCGGACGGCCGATTTTGTATTCAGGGTCGCTGATCATCTCGTTGAGCTGGGCGATCCAGCCCACCGTGCGTGCCAACGTGAAGACGCCAGTGAACAGGTTGACCGGAATACCGATCGCACGTTGCACGATGCCTGAGTAAAAGTCGACGTTGGGGTAGAGCTTGCGCGAAACAAAATACTCGTCTTCCAGCGCGATTTTTTCGACTTCTTTGGCGAGTTTGAACAAGGGGTCATTACCCAGGCCGAGTTCGGCCAACACCTCGTCGCAGGTTTCCTGCATGAGTTTGGCACGCGGGTCGTAGTTTTTGTACACACGGTGGCCAAAGCCCATGAGCTTGACGCCAGAGTTTTTATCCTTGACCTGTTCCATGAACTGACCGACCTTGGCGACTCCGCCCTGGCGCTGGATATCTTCGAGCATGTTCAGGCAGGCTTCGTTGGCACCGCCGTGTGCCGGACCCCACAGGCACGCAACGCCAGCAGCGATCGCAGCAAACGGGTTGGTGCCGGACGAGCCACACAGACGAACGGTGGAGGTAGAGGCGTTTTGTTCGTGATCAGCGTGCAGGATGAAGATGCGGTCCAAAGCGCGTTCGAGCACCGGATTGACCTTGAACTCCTCGCACGGTGTACCAAACATCATGCGCAGAAAGTTGCCCGCGTAGCTGAGGTCGTTTTGCGGGTACATGTACGGTTGACCCATGCCGTATTTGTAAGCCATGGCGACTAGCGTTGGCATCTTGGCAATCAACCGGATAGCGGCGATCTTGCGGTGCTCGGGGTTGTGGATGTCGGTGCTGTCGTGGTAGAACGCCGACAGGCCACCGACCAAGCCGGTGAGCACAGCCATCGGGTGCGCATCACGGCGGAAGCCACGCAGGAAAAACTGCATCTGCTCATTGACCATGGTGTGGTTGATGATCAGTTTGTGGAAGCCGTCGCGTTCAGCTTGATTGGGCAACTCGCCGTTGAGCAACAGGTAGCAAGTGTCGAGGTAGTCGCACTGGGTGGCCAACTGCTCGATAGGGTAGCCGCGGTACAACAATTCGCCTTTGTCGCCATCGATGTAAGTGATCGCCGATTGGCACGACGCCGTCGACAGAAAGCCCGGGTCGTAAGTGAACATGCCGGTCTGGCCATAGAGCTTGCGGATGTCGATGACGTCCGGGCCGACGTTACCGTGGTAGACGGGCAAATCAACGCTGGGGCTGCCGTTGCTAAACGACAGAGTGGCTTTATTTTCAGCTAGCTTCATTTTGACCTTTCGTGGTTGCTCTTAACATATTCAATACTTCAGAAACATCGTCGCGAACCAGATCCGGGTTGACCTGCGCAAGCGACTTGCGTCCCAAGTGCAGATCCAGCAGATCAGAGTCGGCGAGTTCCATTAGAGTGCTCAGACCTTGCGCCTGCTTGACAGTCAAGGTTGACGAATACTTTTTAAAGAAACGATCAATAAAAATATCGTTCTCAAGCAAGCCCCTGCGACTGCGCCACCGGAGCTTGCTGAGCGCTCTTTCATCTATCAGTTCATTCGCCTCCTCGGGCACAACGATTGACATCTTCGTTTAAATGGCGCGACGCACCATCAGTTCTTTGATCTTGCCGATGGCGCGTGTCGGGTTCAGGCCCTTGGGACATACATCAACGCAGTTCATGATGGTGGTGCAGCGAAACAGTCGGTAAGGGTCTTCCAGGTTGTCCAGGCGTTCGCTGGTCGCTTCGTCACGGCTGTCGGCAATGAACCGGTAGGCTTGCAACAAGCCGGCCGGGCCAACAAACTTGTCGGGGTTCCACCAGAAGACCGGACAGCTGGTGGAACAGCAGGCGCACAAAATGCACTCATACAAGCCGTTGAGCTCCTCGCGCTCTTCGGGGCTTTGCAGACGTTCCTTTTCTGGTGGACGGACGTCGTTGATCAGGTAAGGTTTGATGGAATGGTACTGTTTGAAGAACAGTGTCATGTCAACGATCAGGTCACGAACTACTGGAAGGCCTGGCAGGGGCTTGAGGGTAATGGTGTCGGGCAGCGTCAACAGGTTCACCAGGCAGGCCAGACCATTCTTGCCGTTGATATTCATCGCGTCAGAACCGCAAATGCCTTCGCGGCAGGACCGGCGGTACGACAGGGTGGGGTCAAGTTTCTTAAGCTTCGTCAATGCGTCAAGAAGCATGCGGTCGCCTGCATCGAGCTCGATTTCGAGCGTTTGCATGTAGGGTTTGGCATCGGTATCCGGGTTGTAGCGATAGATGTGGAATGTGCGTTTGGCCATGATTTACTTCCTTAAAAGCGGGCAGCAACTCGACTCTGCCGGCAAGATGTCATAAAAAATTAGAAGGTCCGAACCTTGGGTGCAATGGATTCTGCAGTCAGGGGCTTCATGACCACCGGCTTGTAGCTCAGCGAATTAGTTGCCTTGTCCCACAGCGTGTGCTTGAGCCAATTCACGTCGTCGCGGCCCAGCGGGCATTGCGGGTCATCAGCGGGGCGATCGTAGTCACGCACACTGTGTGCACCGCGGCATTCGTGCCGTGCGGCGGCAGACACCATGGTGGCCTGCGCCACTTCAATCATGTTGTCAACTTCGAGTGCTTCAATGCGCTCAGTATTGAAAATTTGCGACTTGTCGGTCAGGTTAATTTTCTCGACACGGCTGCGCAATGCGGCGATTTTGGAAACGCCTTCGTCCATACTGACCTGGGTGCGGAAAACACTGGCGTGCTCCTGCATGGTTTCCCGGATGGTGTTGGCCACGTCCTGAGCGTATTCACCGGTGCTGGCGGTGTTCAAACGGTTCAGCCGCTCCAGCGAGATGTCAGCGCCGTTGGCCGGGATCGGCTTGTGCTCTTTGTTCTTTTGGTTGAATTCGATAATGTGCAGTCCAGCGGCGCGGCCAAAGACCACAATGTCGAGCAGCGAGTTGCAACCCAGGCGGTTCGCGCCATGCACGCTGACGCAAGCACATTCGCCAACGGCGTACAGTCCATTGACAACCTCCTGGACACCGTTTTTGGGTGCGACGACCTGACCGGTGATGCTGCTCGGAATGCCGCCCATCTGGTAGTGGTTGGTCGGAATCACGGGAATGGGTTCCTTGGTGATGTCGACGTTGGCAAAGTTGTGACCGATCTCAAACACCGAAGGCAGGCGTTTCATGATGGTTTCAACACCCAGGTGAGTCATGTCCAGGTTGATGTAATTCTTGTTCGGCCCGCAACCGCGGCCTTCCTTGATTTCCTGGTCCATACAGCGCGAAACAAAGTCGCGTGTTGCCAGATCCTTGTAGCCAGGTGCGTAGCGTTCCATGAAACGTTCACCGTTGCTGTTGCGCAGAATGGCGCCCTCGCCACGGCAGCCTTCGGTCAGCAGCACGCCAGCACCATGTACGCCAGTGGGGTGGAATTGCCAGAACTCCATGTCTTGTAATGGGATACCAGCACGCGCCGTCATGCCCAAACCGTCGCCTGTGTTGATGTAAGCGTTGGTCGAGGCGGCAAAAATGCGGCCGGCACCGCCTGTGGCCAGCATGACGCTCTTGGCTTGCAGGATGTGGACTTCACCCGTTTCCATCTCCAGCGCGGTGACGCCAACCACGTCGCCGTCGGCATCGCGGATCAGGTCAAGCGCCATCCACTCGACAAAAAAGTTGGTACGCGATTTGACATTTTGCTGGTACAGCGTGTGCAGCATTGCATGACCGGTGCGGTCAGCCGAAGCGCAGGCGCGCTGAACAAGCTTTTCACCGTGGTTGCTGGTGTGGCCGCCAAACGGGCGCTGGTAGATCGTGCCGTCCGGATTGCGGTCAAAGGGCATGCCCCAGTGTTCAAGCTCGTAAACCACTTTGGGTGCTTCGCGCACCATGAATTCGACGGCGTCCTGGTCGCTCAGCCAGTCGCCACCCTTGATGGTGTCGTAGAAGTGGTTGTCCCAGTTATCTTCGTTCATGTTGGACAACGAGGCGGCAATGCCGCCCTGCGCCGCGACCGTATGCGAGCGGGTCGGGAAGACCTTGGAGAGCACGGCGACATTCAGGCCAGCGTTGGCCAACTGGAGTGAAGCGCTCATACCGGAGCCGCCGGCTCCGACGATGACGACGTCAAATTTACGTGTTGTGAGTTTGGTTGTTGCAGTCATGATATTTTCAAAAAAAACGTGTTTTCTGGGGAACGCAACTTGGCATGGGCCTCAAGGTGCTGCGTTGATGGTGCCGCAGGACACCGTCAGAGACGCCATAGGACCTGGATGGCCCAGCCACTGCAACCGATCAACCAAAGGATGGCAAACACGTGCATGACAAAGCGGACGGCGTAAGGTTTGACGTAGTCCATGAAGACGTTGCGCATGCCGACCCAGACGTGGTAAAGCATCGAAACGATAACGACAAAGGTCAGGGTTTTCATCCACTGCGCGGCAAAAATGCCAGACCACAGTTCATAGCTGATCGGACCTTTACTGAAGATGATTTGTGCCAGCAATATGAGTGTGAACAAGGCGATGGTGACGGCGGTGACGCGCTGCGACAGCCAGTCGCGCATGCCGTAATGAGCGCCGACAACGGTGCGGTGGGATCCGTAATTGACAGACATGAAAAGCTCCTGAAGTATTAGTAAAGACCGAAAAGCTTGGCGCCCAGAATGACGGTCAAACTCAGTACCAGAACCATCACGACGGCGCCGGTCTGCTTGCCAAATTCCTTGCTCACTTGCTCATGGTGCGTGTCCATCCAGAGGTGACGCAAGCCGGCAATGAAGTGATGCAAGTAAGCCCAGATCAGACCCAGGACGACGAGCTTCCAGATGAAGCCTGGCAAGCCGAGCATGCCCACGTCAAACGCTGCCTTGAATTTGGCGAACGAGATTTCCGAAGAGATCGACGTGTCAAACATCCAGATGATGAAAGGCATCAGAAAAAACATGATGGCACCGCTGACGCGGTGCATCCCCGAAACAAGCGAAGCCAGTGGCCAGCGAAGCGTTCGCAGATTGGAGAACTCGATGTTACGGAATTCGGGGCGGGATTTTGCTGTGCTAGTTGCTGTATCAGACATAAGTTGCTTTCTATGTTTTAAGTAACTGCTTGGTAACCGAAGAATGACGGGCCAGCCCCGAAATTCTATTGCAGGGCGGCATCATACGCCGCGATGCCGGACGTTCACCGCGTGGCAGAAGATGTTCGACTGAAATAGCAGGTTTATTGATCTTGGACAAGAAAAAACTGACGCGGGAATGACAGGACGACCCTCAACTCACGTCATTGCGGTAGTGGCGTGTGTCTGTGCGATAGTAGCCCCGGCGCAGCTCCATCGGCTCATCCTGGTAGGTGTAGGCCACGCGTTCAACGCTCAGCAGTGGTGCGCCCGGGGCCACTTCAAGCAACTGCGCTTGTGCCGGCGAAGCAGCCACAGCCCGAATCTTTTCCTCAGCGCGCACCATGCGCACGTTGAACTCGGTTTCAAACAAAGCGTACATCGCTCCCTGGTAATTGGCCAGCCGTTCGGCGGTCAGTCCCTTGAAAGGCAGCGCCGGCAACCAGATGTCTTCGAGGATGGTGGGGGCGCCGCCAAAACTCAGAACGCGGCGCGCTTGCAAGACCTGGTCGCCTGAACGCAGTGCCAGCGCCCGGGTGACGTCAGTGCTGGCGCGCGTGCGGCGACATTCGATGATCGTGCGCTGGGCCGGGCCTTCGCTGCCCTGGGTGCCCGCATCGGGGACCAGTTTGAGGAAGCGGAACTGCACTTGTTGCTCGGCATGGGTTGCAACAAACGTTCCTTTTCCCTGACGTCGCAACAAGAGGTTTTCCGAGGCCAGTTCGTCAATGGCCTTGCGCACTGTACCCTGGCTGACGCGGTAGCGCGTGGCCAATTCCACTTCGCTGGGAATCGATTCACCGGGCTTCCATTCGCCAGAGCGCAAGCTGTTCAGGATCAGCCCCCTAATTTGTTGGTACAAAGGGCTGAAAGCGGGTGCGGCGCCAGCCTGATTGGCGCTTGTCATGGCGCTTTGGAGTGCTCTTACCCTGGTCTTGGCTTCAGGTGGGGTTTGCATGTTGTTTGTCTCTTCAGGTTGTCTCTTCTGGGTGTAATCATATCTTATATAAGATATAAGACAAATTGACCGTTTGCCGGTTTCAAGGGTACACTCTCGCCGCTCGGCGCGGACTGGTTTGCAATTCCGCCTTGGGCTTGGTGCAAATCATCATTTACAAATTTCTGGAGTTTTACTATGAGCAAGAAACCCGTCCGTGTAGCAGTCACCGGTGCAGCTGGTCAAATTGGTTATGCCATTTTGTTTCGTATCGCCTCTGGTGAGATGTTGGGCAAAGACCAGCCGGTCGTCTTGAGCTTGCTGGAAGTGCCTGTTGAAAAGGCGCAACAAGCGCTGCAGGGCGTCATGATGGAATTGCAGGATTGCGCGTTTCCGTTGCTGGTGGGTATGGAAGCCCACAGTGACCCGATGACGGCTTTCAAGGATGTCGACTACGCGCTGCTGATTGGTTCGCGTCCGCGTGGCCCGGGCATGGAGCGCGCCGAATTGCTCGCTGTCAACGGCGAGATTTTCACCACGCAAGGCAAGGCGCTCAACGCGGTGGCCAGCCGCAATGTCAAGGTGCTGGTGGTCGGCAATCCGGCCAATACCAACGCCTACATCGCCATGAAGAGCGCGCCCGATCTGCCAAGCAAGAATTTCACCGCCATGCTGCGCCTCGATCACAACCGCGCCTTGAGCCAACTCGCTGCAAAAACCGGCAAGGCTGTGGCGTCGATCGAAAGAATGGCGGTCTGGGGCAACCATTCACCTAGCATGTACGCCGATTACCGCTTCGCCACGATCAATGGTGAGAGTGTCAAGGACATGATCAATGACCATGACTGGAACGCCAATACCTTCCTGCCCACTGTGGGCAAGCGTGGTGCCGCGATCATCGCCGCGCGCGGTGTCTCTTCAGCGGCCTCGGCGGCTAATGCGGCCATCGACCATATGCGCGACTGGGCGCTGGGCACCAATGGCAAGTGGGTCACCATGGGCATTGCGTCCAACGGCGAATACGGCATTCCCAAGGACACCATGTTTGGCTTCCCGGTGACCTGTGCCAACGGCGAATACAAGATCGTTGACGGGTTGGCCATCGACGAATTCAGCCAGGAGCGCATCAACAAGACGCTCAATGAACTCCAGGAAGAGCAAGCCGGCGTAGCCCACTTGCTGTAACCCCACCGCTGTAGAGCCCACACCGTGACCCATCCGCGCCACGTTTTGCTGGGTGCTGCAGTGGCCAACTGCTTGCCCGTTTGCGACCACTATTGCGGTGTTGAAGCGCGCATGATCAAAAGTCTGGCGCTGCAGGCGCAGATGGTGCAAGAGTTTGGTGCCTGTGTCTTTGACGTCACGCTCGATTGCGAAGATGGTGCGCCGGTGGGGGGTGAACGTCGCCATGCCGAGATGGTGAAGACGTTGGTCAACGACCTCTTTGCGACCCAACCAGCGAATGGCCATCAAACCGCACGGCGCGTGGCGGTTCGCGTTCATCCCGTGGAACATCCGGCTTTTGCGCAGGATGTGGCGATCGTGGTCGCAGGTGCGGGCAAGTACCTGTCGCACATCATGTTGCCGAAGATCGAGTCTGTGGCAGAGATTGACCAGGCAGCAAAAGTCATTGACCTGGCCTTGCAATCGAGCCGCCGGGCAACACCGTTGCCGATTCATGTCCTGGTTGAGTCGCCGCGCGCAGTATGCAACCTCGCAGGTATTGCAGCACATGCACGCGTCGAGTCCATCAGTTTTGGTTTGATGGACTTTGTCTCGGCGCATGGGGGAGCCATTGCGGCCACCGCCATGCGCGCGGGTGTGGAAGGGGTTGCGGGGGATCTGGATCAGTTCAGTCATCCCCTGGTGTTGCGTGCCAAGCTTGAAATCGCCAGTGCCTGCCATGCGTTTGGCAAGACCCCCTCGCACTGCGTGGTCACTGAATTCAGGAACGCCACCGCGGTTAAGGCGGCCGCACGCCGGGCCAGTCGCCAACTTGGGTTTACCCGTATGTGGAGCATCCATCCCGATCAGATTCGACCAATCCTGAGCGCGTTTGCGCCTGACAAAACCGAAGTCGATCTGGCCAGTCAGATTGTTGGCCTGGCGCAAGCCGCGAACTGGGCGCCAATTTCCGTCGATGGTCAGCTGCACGACCGGGCCAGCTATCGCTATTACTGGCAAGTCTTGGAGCGTGCGCACCACACTGGGCAAATTGCGCCGAACGATCCGGCAAAGAGGTATTTTGAGTCTTGAACCTGATGATGTTTTGCCCATGCGGTTTGCGGTGGCGCTCGCTGTCGCTGTAATCCTTTAATAAAGTTTTTAGTTTCTAATTCGTGTGTGAGCCCATTCTTTGACCATTGAAGGAGTTTGATGATGTTGACAACCTACCGAGCCCATGTCGCCGAGCGCGCCGCACTGGGTATTCCCGCCTTGCCGCTCACGGCGCAGCAAACAGCGTCCTTGATTGAGTTGCTGAAAAATCCGCCAAAAGGTGAGGAAGCCTTCTTGCTGGAGTTGATCACATACCGCGTCCCGGCCGGCGTCGATGATGCCGCCAAAGTCAAGGCCAGCTATTTGGCAGCTGTGGCCCATGGCACTGAAAAATGTGCACTCATCAGCCGAGAAAAGGCCACAGAGCTGCTCGGCACCATGCTTGGCGGTTATAACCTGTCCCCATTGATTGACCTGCTGGACGACGCTGTCGTGGCGCCAGTGGCCGCCGCTGGGTTGAAGAAAACCCTGTTGATGTTTGATCAATTCCATGATGTCAAGGAAAAAGCCGACAAGGGCAACACCTTTGCCAAGGCAGTACTGCAGAGCTGGGCCGACGCCGAGTGGTTCACCAGCCGCCCTGAAGTCCCCCAAAGTATCAAGCTGACTGTCTTCAAAGTCACCGGCGAGACCAACACAGACGACCTCAGCCCCGCGCCTGATGCCTGGAGTCGCCCCGATATTCCGCTGCACGCCTTGGCGATGCTAAAGAACAAGCGCGACGGCATTACCCCCGAAGAGGACGGCAAACGCGGGCCGGTGAAATTCATCGAAGACCTCCGCGCGCGAGGCAGTCTGGTCGCCTATGTGGGTGACGTCGTCGGTACCGGCTCCAGCCGCAAGTCGGCCACCAACAGTGTGTTGTGGTTTACCGGTGAGGACATTCCCTTTGTGCCGAACAAACGCTTTGGCGGCGTCTGTCTGGGCAGCAAGATTGCGCCTATTTTTTACAACACCATGGAAGATGCGGGCGCGCTGCCGATTGAACTCGACGTGAGTCATATGGGCATGGGCGATACCATCGAATTGCGCCCCTACGACGGCAAAGCACTCAAAGACGGCAAAGTTATCGCCGAGTTCAAGCTCAAGAGCGATGTGTTGCTTGACGAAGTGCGTGCCGGTGGCCGCATTCCCTTGATCATCGGTCGCGGTTTGACGACGAAGGCTCGCGAGGCACTTGGTCTGCCTGCCTCCACTTTGTTCCGCTTACCACAAAATCCCAAGGGTCACGGCAAGGGCTTTACCCTGGCGCAAAAGATCGTCGGTCGCGCCTGCGGTTTGCCTGAAGGGCAGGGCGTTTTGCCAGGTACGTACTGCGAGCCGAAAATGACTTCGGTGGGCTCGCAAGACACCACCGGCCCGATGACCCGCGACGAGTTGAAAGACCTGGCGTGCCTGGGCTTCAGTGCTGATTTGGTGATGCAGTCGTTCTGTCACACCGCCGCTTACCCGAAACCCATCGACGTGAAGATGCACCACGAGTTGCCCGAGTTCATGAGCAACCGTGGCGGTATTCCGCTGCGCCCGGGTGACGGCATCATCCACAGCTGGCTCAATCGCATGTTGTTGCCCGATACCGTGGGTACCGGTGGCGACAGCCATACCCGTTTCCCGATTGGCATCAGCTTCCCTGCCGGCTCTGGTTTGGTAGCCTTCGGTGCAGCCACCGGCGTCATGCCGCTGGACATGCCCGAGAGCGTGCTGGTGCGCTTCAAAGGCAAGATGCAGCCTGGCATCACGCTGCGTGACCTGGTCAATGCCATTCCGCTGTATGCCATCAAGTCGGGTGAGTTGACCGTGGCCAAGCAAGGCAAGAAAAACGTGTTTTCCGGCCGCATCGTTGAAATCGAGGGACTGCCCGACCTGAAGGTGGAGCAAGCGTTTGAACTCAGCGATGCCTCGGCCGAGCGCAGTGCCGCCGGTTGCACGGTGCACCTGAACAAAGAACCAATCATCGAGTATCTCAACAGCAACATCGTCATGCTGAAGTGGATGATCGCCAACGGCTACCAGGATGTGCGGACCATCAACCGTCGTATCAAGGCGATGGAGGCCTGGCTGGCTGATCCGAAGTTGCTCAAGGCCGACGCCGATGCCGAGTACGCCAGTGTGATCGAGATCGATCTGGCTGACATCCATGAACCGATCGTGGCCTGCCCGAACGATCCGGACGATGTCAAGACGTTGTCCGATGTGGCGGGCTCCAAGATTGACGAGGTGTTCATCGGTTCGTGCATGACCAACATTGGCCATTTCCGTGCTGCTTCCAAGCTGCTGGAAAACAAGCGCGATATTCCGGTCAAGCTGTGGATGGCGCCACCGACCAAGATGGACGCCAAACAACTCAGCGAGGAAGGCCACTATGGTGTTCTCGGCTCCGCTGGTGCGCGCCTGGAAATGCCGGGTTGCAGCTTGTGCATGGGTAACCAGGCGCAGGTCAAAGAGGGTGCGACCGTGTTTTCAACGTCGACCCGCAACTTCCCCAACCGCCTGGGAAAAAACAGCAATGTCTACCTTGGCAGCGCCGAGTTGGCCGCCATTTGCTCCAAGCTGGGCCGTATCCCGACCAAGGAAGAGTACATGGCTGACATGGGCGTCCTGACGGCCGCCAGCAGCCAAATCTACCAGTACCTCAACTTTGACAAGGTCAAGGACTACACCGACGCTGCGACGTCGGTCAAGGCTGCTGCGACCGCCTGATTCAAATCAGGTGTAGCGTGAAGGTCAGCCCTGTGGTGCAAACTACAGGGCAGTCGGTGCGTTGCTGTCAGCCGTGCCCAGCGCCTTGTCCATCAGCACTACATCGAGCCAGCGGTCAAACTTCCAGCCGCACGACTTCAATGTGCCCACCGGTGCAAAACCGACTGACCGATGCACCCCGATCGAGCCATGATTGGCAGAGTCACCGATGACGGCGATCAGCTTGCGCACACCAGCGCGCTCAGCCTGGCTGCACAGCTCGGTCAGCAGGGCGCGACCAAGTCCCTGACCCACAGCGTCAGGCGCCAGATAGACCGAGTCCTCAGCGCTGTAGCGATAGGCCGGGCGTGGCTTGAACCAGTTGCAGTAAGCAAAGCCGAGCACCGTCGCACCATTAACAGCCACCAGATAAGGTAACTGCTTGATGAGCACGTCGGTGCGGCGTTGTGCCATGTCGGCGGCGCTGGGCGGGTCGATCTCGAAAGTGCCGGTGCCGTGGTGCACATGGTGCGCATAGATCGCGGTGATTTGGTCGATATCCTGGTCTTGGCTGGGGCGGATGATGGGCATGGTCAACTACTCGGTATAATTTCGGGTTGCTTGATGTGTCGCTGGCCGGGTGGCCATGTCGCGTGTCTCAAACGTCAGGCATTGTGCTCAATTTTTTCGTGACATGAAGATGTCACTTCCCAAAGGATAAATTATGGTCGTCATTCGACTCGCCCGTGGCGGTGCCAAAGCACGCCCGTTTTTCAATATTGTGGTGGCTGACAAGCGTACCCGCCGTGACGGCCGCTTTATTGAGCGGATCGGTTTTTACAACCCGATCGCCACCGCCAACGAAGAAAGCATCCGCATCGCGCAAGACCGCCTGACTTACTGGAAGAGCGTCGGCGCGCAGGCTTCGCCCACGGTGGATCGCCTGGTTGAACAAGCCGCCAAAGCGGTCAAAGCCGCTGCCTGAAGTGTGACCATGCTGCCCGGCCTGGAGCCTGCCGAATTGCCGGCAGATGCCATCGAAGTCGGGCGCATTTCAGATGCCTGGGGCATCAAAGGCTGGTTCAAAGTCCAGCCCTATAGCGCCGATCCCGAGGCGCTTTTTTCATCCAAACGCTGGTTTTTACTGCCCACCGAAAAGGGTGCCAAAACCTTTGACGGCGTTGCCAGAATCAAGATCAAGGAAGCCAAGACGCATTCAGACAGTGTGGTCGCTTGCGCCCACGATCTTGACGACCGCGATAGCGCCGACGCCTTGCGTGGTGCGCGTATTTTTGTCACCCGGTCGAGTTTTCCGACGCCCGAAAAAGACGCGTACTACTGGGTTGACCTGATTGGCTTGTCGGTCGTCAACCGGCAGGGCGAGGCGCTCGGTCAGGTGCGCGATCTGCTGAGCACGGGGGCGCAAACCGTACTGGTCATCGACTACCTTGCCGACGGCAAGTTGCAGGAACGCATGATTCCGTTTGTGGCGGCTTACGTCGATGACGTCGATCTCGTTGCCAAACGTCTGCTGGTGGACTGGCAAGCCGACTACTGAAAAGGTCTTTGGCCATGCGCTTTGACGTTGTCACGCTTTTTCCCGAGCTGTTTACGCCGTTTTTGACGACGGGCATCACGCGCCGCGCTTTTGCTTCGGCTCTGGTTGATGTCCGCCTGAACAACCTGCGCGATTTTGCCGACGGCAACTACCGCCGCGTCGACGACCGGCCTTTCGGTGGTGGGCCCGGCATGGTGATGATGGCCGAACCGCTGTCGCAATGCCTGCAGAGCATCCAGCGCCAACGCCAGCCCGGTGTGCCGGTGCTTCTTTTTTCACCGATGGGGCAGCGACTCGATCACGCGCAGGTCGCACGTTGGGCGCAAAGCGACGGTGCGGTGTTGATATGTGGCCGCTACGAAGGTATCGACCAGCGCTTCGTTGACGCCCACGTTACCGCGCAGATCAGCCTGGGCGACTTTGTGCTCTCTGGTGGTGAGATCGCTGCAATGGCGCTGCTCGATGCCGTTGCGCGCCTGCAGCCCGGCGTGCTGGGTGACGCGCAAAGCCATGTGCAAGACAGCTTCAACCCGGCGCTCGACGGCTTGCTGGACTGCCCGCATTTCACCCGGCCAGAGCATTGGCAGGGCCAGGCCGTGCCCGAAGTGCTGCTGTCTGGCCACCATGTGCACATCGCGCGCTGGCGCCGTGAGCAACGTCTGGCCTTGACGCTGCGCCTGCGCCCGGACCTGATTGCGCGCGCACGCCAGGCTCGGGCCTTGAGCCCGACCGATGAGGCGTTTCTGGCCACGCTATAATATGCGGCTATCCGATCCTCTGCTGGACCGCCTGGGAATTTTTCTCTGGCCTGCGTCAATTCGGGCGCTGGTGCCTGCAAGATCTTTCAAGGACTCTCATGAATCTGATCCAAACCCTTGAGCAAGAAGAAATTGCTCGCCTGAACAAAACCATCCCTGATTTCGGCCCTGGCGACACCGTGGTGGTCAGCCTCAACGTGGTTGAAGGCACCCGCAAGCGGCTGCAAGCCTATGAAGGCGTGGTGATTGCCAAGCGCAATCGCGGCCTCAACAGCGGCTTTACCGTGCGCAAGATCTCCAGCGGTGAAGGTGTCGAGCGTACGTTTCAGACCTACAGCCCGCTGATCGCCAGCATCGAAGTCAAGCGCCGCGGTGACGTGCGCCGTGCCAAGCTCTACTACCTGCGCGAGCGCAGCGGCAAGTCGGCCCGTATCAAGGAAAAACTGCCTGCACGCAAAGTGGCAGCCGTTCAATAAACCCGGTTGTTCTTTGCAAAAACCGCCCGCTTTTTCAGGGGCGGTTTTTTTGCGTCTGAATTGGGCTTTGGCTGCGTTTCGGTTGTAATCACCACCATGTCTGCTGCCAAGCCGCCTTCTGCCAATCCCCATCTGGCGCCTGTGTTGCGGGTCGATACCGATTTGCCTGCCGTGGCCCTGCAGGCGCTCACGCCGCAGGCCTTGCGGCGGCGTTTCGCCGCGCCACCGCAGTGGACGCCGGAGTTGGTGGCTGAAAAACAGTTTCTCAAGCGCTCGCCCATGGCGGCGGCGGTGCTGATTCCGATCGTCATGCACGCGCAACCCACCGTGTTGTTGACCCAGCGCACCGCGCATCTGTCGACGCACGCCGGCCAAATTGCTTTCCCCGGCGGTAAGTGCGACGCCTGCGACGCCAACGCTGCCTCAGCAGCGCAACGCGAGGCGCAGGAGGAAGTCGGCCTCGCCGCAGCCGATACGGAAGTTTTGGGCGAACTGCCGCTCTACACCACAGGCTCAGTATTTCTGGTGACCCCCGTGGTGGCATTGGTCCGCCCCGGCTTTGCCATTGACATCAATCCACACGAAGTATCGGACGTGTTCGAGGTGCCATTGGCGTATCTGATGAACCCGGCCAACCACCGCCACCACGAAGTGATGTGGCAAGGCGCGCTGCGCCATTGGCTTTCCATGCCCTACCACGACGGGGTGCAAGAGCGTTTCATTTGGGGCGCCACCGCCGGCATGTTGCGCAACTTTTACCGTTTCCTGATGGCCTGACGTGGCATAGCCGCTATGATCATTGCATGAGCTTTATCTCGGTTCTTTTTGCGCTGCTGCTGGAACAGGTCAAGCCCTTGCAGCGCGGCAACCTGATTCACGCAGGCATGCGCGGCTGGGTGCGTTGGTGTACGCGCAGCCTGGACGCCGGCAAGCCCCTGCACGGTTGGCTGGCCTGGTCTGCGGCGGTGCTGGTGCCGACGCTGCTTGCGTTGCTGATCTATCTGTTGCTGGACGTGTTTGTCGGCTGGCCCGTGGCCTTGCTGTGGAGCGCACTGGTGCTCTACGCCGCGCTGGGGTTCAGGCAGTTCAGCTTTCACTTCACCCAGATCCGCGACGCGCTGGCCAGTGGCGATGATGCGCTGGCGCGGCGACTGCTGGCCGACTGGCAACAACGTGACGTCAAGGAAGCCCCGCGCAGCAAAGTTATCGGCCAGGTGATCGAGGCCTCGGTGCTGGCAGCGCACCGGCACGTCTTTGGCGTACTGGCCTGGTTTTCGGTGTTGGCTGCGTTTGGCCTGGGCCCGATGGGCGCCGTACTGTACCGCCTGAGCGAGTTTGTTGTGCGCTATTGGCGTCATCAAAGTCAGTTGCATCACCAACCGGTCAGCGCGGCTTTGCAAGCGAGTTCGGGCTTGGCGTGGGAGCGCATTGACTGGATTCCGGCGCGTGTCACCGCCCTGAGTTTCGCGGTCATGGGCAACTTTGAAGAAGCGGTGGACAGCTGGCGGCGCTACGCGCAGCGTGGACACGTTGGCAACGATGGCATCGTGCTGGTGGCCACGGCAGGTGCGGTCAACGTTCGCCTGTCTGGCCCAAATGCCGCGCAGCAGCCGGACTCGCCGACCTCGCAAGACGATGCACAGATGGAACGCCCGGCGCCCGATTTGCCGCATCTGGCGGTGGTGGTCGGCCTGGTGTGGCGCACCGTCGTCATGTGGGTGGCGCTGCTGGCCTTGCTGACCCTGGCGCGCCTGCTGGGCTGATTGTTTATATATTTTTGGCCTGTAGCTCCTTAAAAACAAGCGTAAGCAGCTTCTTTATTGATAGTAAATTTTGATGACTTCGCAATTTTTCAGCCCTGTGGTGACGCGTCTTACGCCGTATATTCCCGGTGAGCAACCCAAGATCAGCAACCTGGTCAAACTCAACACCAACGAAAACCCGTACCCGCCGTCGCCACGGGTCATCGCCGCGATCACCCAGGCCGCGCAACAAGGCCTGCAGCTCTATCCCGACCCGCAAGCCAGCACCTTGCGCGAGGCGATTGCCGGGCACCTCGGGTTGTCAGCGCCGCAGGTCTTTGTCGGCAACGGCTCTGATGAGGTGCTGGCGCACGCCTTTTTTGCGTTCTTCCAGCAGGGCTGTCCGCTGTTGATGCCCGACATCAGCTACAGCTTTTACAAGGTCTATTGCGGCTTGTACGGCATCGCCGCGTGCCTGGTGCCGTTGACCGATAACTTGCGCCTGAACGTCGCGGATTACGCTTGTGCACCAGATGAGTGTGTGGCCGGTGTCGTCATTGCCAATCCGAACGCGCCCACCGGTATCGGCTTGCCGCTGGCCGACTTAGAGGCATTGCTGAAACTTCATCCCAACCGGGTGGTGCTGGTTGACGAGGCGTATGTGGACTTTGGCGGGACAAGTGCTGTGCCGCTGATCGCGCGCTACCCCAATTTGCTGGTGGTGCATACCTTGTCCAAGTCGCGTTCACTTGCGGGTTTGCGCGTCGGCTACGCCTGTGGCCAGCGGCCTTTGATCGACGCGCTGGAGCGCGTCAAAGACAGTTTCAACTCTTACCCGCTGGACCGGCTGGCCATCGCTGGTGCGGTGGCGGCGTTCGAGGATACGGCCTATTTTGAGCAGACCCGCCAAGCAGTGATGAGCAGTCGCGAAGGCCTGGTGCTGGCGCTCGAAGACCTGGGTTTTGTCGTGCTGCCGTCGCAAGCCAATTTTGTGTTTGCGCGCCATCCAATGCACCACGGCGCTGACCTGGCCGCTGGCCTGCGCGCCAAGGGGGTGCTGGTGCGGCACTTCATACAGCCGCGCATAGACGCCTATCTGCGCATCAGCATTGGCACGCCAGCGCAGTGTGACCGCTTGGTTCAAGCACTGGGCGAGTTGCTGACGTCAGCGTCGACCCATCATTGCACCTGATGCTCAATAGTGGCGTACCTGCTTGAGTTCGGCATAAAGTTCGCTGTAAATTTTGTAGCGGTTGGCGCTTATTTCTTCTGGGTTAGCGGCTGATTTGACCGCCGCCATGACACCGCACCCCGGTTCGTGCAGATGGCTGCAGTTGTAAAACTTGCATTGCGCCACATGGGGTTTCAGGTCGGGCATGTAGGCTGCAAGTTGCGCCGGATCGATGTGGTTCAGGCCAAATTCCTGAAACCCGGGCGAGTCCAGCAGCGCCGTGGTTTTTGCGACGTCCACCCAGTACCAGGTGGTACTGGTGGTGGTGTGCTTGCCGGCGTTGAGCGCTTGCGACAGCACGCCGGTTTGCGCCAGCGCACCGGGAATCAGGCAGTTGATCAGCGTGCTTTTTCCCGCACCGGAGGGGCCCAGCACCAGCGTCGTTTTGCCGTCCAGACGTTGCAGCAGCGCAGCTCTGTCGGCTTCGGAGTTGTGCGCCAACGCCAGCGGCAGCACGTCGTAGCCCATGTCGCGGTAAGGCTGCAACCAGGTCCAGGCACGGGCAAAGGGCTCGGCAAGGTCGCTCTTGTTGAGCGCAATGATCGGCGTGATGTGCTGCTCTTCGGCGGCGATCAGCGCGCGCGAGAGTTGGCTGGCTGAAAACTCGGGTTCGGCGGCAAGCAGGATCAGCACCTGGTCCAGGTTCGCGGCGAACGACTTGGTACGCACCTCGTCCTGGCGGTAAAACAGGTTGCGCCGCGGCTCGATCTTTTCGATGGTGCCTTCATCTTCAGAGGCCAACCACAGCACCTGGTCGCCGACCACGCCCTGGCTTTTCTTGCCACGTGAGTGGCAAATGCGCCGCTCGCCGGTGTCGCTCTCCACTAAAAAGTGGCGCCCGTAGTTGGCCACAATCAGCCCGGGCACGCGCATGGAAACGGTCATGCGCCGGCCGCAATGCCCGCTTGCGGCAGGGCGTCTACCGCGGCTGCGTTGTCAAAATCTACCAGGCTCAGGCCACCGACATCATGGGTCTGAAATTGCACCACGCAGTGCCCGTAGTGCACCTGCAGCACCGGGTGATGGTTGTTGGCTTGCGCCAGCCAGGCCACCGCGTTGGCAAACGCCATGGTTTGTGGGTAATTGGCAAAGCGGTAGGTTTTCTCTATCACCAGATCAGCGCCGTTGCCACTGAGTTTCCAGCCCGTCAAATGGGCCAGATTTGCTATGACTTGTGAAGCTGTCAGCGCTTGATATTTCTGGGCTGGGGGGCTATTTTTCATATAAAAACCAGACGTCAAGCAGCGCCTTGCATGCGCGCCAGCCGCTCGGACGCGCCCGGGTGCGAATAGTAAAAAGCCACATACACCGGGTCGGGCGTCAGGGTCGACGCGTTGTCTTCGTACAGCTTGAGCAACGCGGTCGACAGAGCCTGGCCGCTGGTTTGCTTGACGGCATACGCGTCGGCCTCAAACTCATGCTTGCGCGACAGTTGCGCAAACAGCGGCGAGATGAAAAACGTGAACACCGGCAGCGCCAGCATGAACAGCAGCAGTGCCAGCGCGTCGTTGGGGCCAACGGCGTTGGGTAGCACGCCCAGCCCGGTGTAAAACCAGCTTTGCTGCGCCAGCCAGCCCAGCAGCGCGAAGCCGGCCAGGCTGAGGGCAAACATCGCCACGATGCGTTGGATGACGTGCTTATGCTTGAAGTGGCCCAGCTCGTGTGCCAGCACCGCGTCGACCTCGGCCGGGCTCAACTTGGACAACAGCGTGTCATAAAACACCACACGCTTGGCGGCGCCAAAACCGGTGAAATACGCGTTGGCGTGGGCGCTGCGCTTGCTGCCATCCATCACAAACAAGCCCTTGGCTGAGAAGCCGCAGCGCTGCATCAGCGCGGTGACGCGTGCCTTGAGCGATTCGTCTTGCAGCGGCGTGAACTTGTTGAACAACGGTGCAATCAAGGTCGGGTAGATCACCAGCAGCAACAGGTTGAAGCCCATCCAGAACAACCACGCCCAAAGCCACCACAAGTGGCCGGTGGCACCCATCATCCACAAGATCAGAGCGGCAATCGGCAGGCCAATGGCCGCGCCCATCAGCGTTGACTTGAGCAAATCTGCCAGCCAGAGTTTGAAGCTCATCTTGTTGAAGCCAAAGCGTTCTTCAAGCACAAAGGTCTGGTACAGCGACAGCGGCAGGTCGATGATGCCGCTGATCAGCACAAAAGTCAGCAGCAGCGCCAACTGCTGCACCATGCCCGCGCCAAGCCACTGCATCAGTGCCTGATTCAACAGCGACAGCCCGCCCAGTAACGTCCAGCACACCAGCACGGCACTGCCAAGAACCAGTTCCTGCGTGGCCAGACGGCCCTTGGCCAGTGTGTAGTCTGCTGCCTTTTGGTGCGCTGCCAGCGTGATGGTCTGGGCAAAGGCGGCGGGTACCTGGGCGCGGTGCTGCGCCACATGGCGCATCTGGCGGGCGTTGAGCCAGAATTTGACGATCAGGCTGAGCAACAGCGCCGCAGCAAAAACCAGGGTCAAAAGCAAAGCGGGGTCGAAAAGGGCAGAGGTGTCAGACATGGCAGCGAAGTTTAGGCGATCAGCGACAATTTGCCCCATGCATGCCACCAACGCCCCCACAAGCCCTGCGCCCACCTTGCCCAAGTCAGACCAGAACCTGGTCTGGCTTGACTGCGAGATGACCGGTCTGAACCCCGAGGTCGACCGCATCATCGAGATCGCCGTCATCGTCACCGGCCCCCAACTGGAATGTCGCACCGAGGGCCCGGTGCTGGTGCTGCACCAGAGCGACGCACTACTGGACGGCATGGACAAATGGAACAAGGGCACACACGGC
>PFKL01000066.1 GCA_002784245.1 Comamonadaceae bacterium CG_4_10_14_3_um_filter_60_75 | reverse complement strand
TCTTGCCGTCGTCGACGGGTTTGAGGCGGGTCCTGTAGGTTTTGCCGTTGTTAGGGTCGAGGATTTCACCGCCGGTCCAGATGGTTTTGTCATCGGCATCTTGCTTCACGTTGCGGATGATCGTCATGCCCAGCACCGGCTGGTCTTTGCGGTCGTCGCTGCATTTGTCGCACTTGTTACCGGCCTTGGCGGGATCAAAAATCTTCTCAATCTTGCCGGTCAGCACGCCGTTGGCTTCGGTGATGCGCACCAGGGACTTTTCGGTTTTGCCGTCGTCGTCGATGGTTTTCCACAGGCCAAGCGGGCTCATCTGGGCGCAGGCGGCACCACCGATTGCAACAAAAGTGATAGCTGCTACCGCTTTACCGACAAGGGCTAGCGTCGTTTTTTTCATATAAAGTCTCCTGGGTTATTCAGTGGGTGATCGGTTCAGGCCAGCGCGGCATCGGTATCAAGCAAGACCTTGACACCAGCGCGCGCGGTGCGCATCAGCGACGCGGTTTCGGGGAACAGTTTGGCAAAGTAAAAACGCGCGGTTTGCAGCTTGGCCACATAGAACGGGTCAGTGTTGCCCGCGGCAATTTGGCGCAGCGCCACCTGCGCCATGCGCGCCCAGAAGTAGCCAAACACCAGGTGCCCGGCCACGCGCAGGTAGTCCACTGCAGCGGCACCTGCTTCGTCGGGGTTCTGGAACGCCTTGAAGCCGATCTCGGTGGTGAACTTGGTCATCTGCTCGCCCAGAATCGCGATGGGCGTGATGAACTCGGCCATCTTTTCGTTGACGCCTTCTTCGGCAACGAGCTTGCCAACCAGTTTGCCAAACTTTTGCAATGTGGCACCGTTGTTGCCCAGCACCTTGCGGCCCAGCAAGTCGAGACTCTGGATGGTGTTGGTGCCCTCGTAAATCATGTTGATGCGGGCATCGCGCACAAACTGCTCCATGCCCCATTCCTTGATGTAACCGTGGCCGCCAAACACCTGCAGGCAAGTCGAGGTTGCGGTCCAGCCGTTGTCGGTCAGGAAGGCCTTGCAAATGGGTGTCAGCAGCGCCAGCAACTCGGCTGACTCCTTGCGTACCGCTTCGTCGGTTGCGTTGATCTCTTTTT
Organism: Comamonadaceae bacterium CG_4_10_14_3_um_filter_60_75; assembly: GCA_002784245.1. Lineage (GTDB taxonomy): Bacteria > Pseudomonadota > Gammaproteobacteria > Burkholderiales > Burkholderiaceae_C > Rhodoferax. The sequence goes on along the minus strand of PFKL01000066.1, from coordinate 2,288 downwards.
CAAGGAGCATGGAACTGAAGCACAGCAAAGCGCGGCCACCTTCAGCGTAGGCCTTGGCGGTGAGCAGCATCTTGCGCACGTCAGGGTGCACGATGATGGGGTCAGCAGGCTTGTCTTTGGCTTTCGGGCCCGAGAGGCTGCGCATCTGGATGCGGTCTTTGGCGTAAGCCAGCGCGTTCTGGAACGCCACTTCGGTCAAACCCAGCGACTGGTTGCCCACGCCCAGGCGGGCGGCGTTCATCATGACAAACATGCCTTGCATGCCCTTGTTGGGCTGGCCCACCAGCGTGCCCAGCGCGCCGTCGAGCACGATCTGAGCCGTCGAGTTGCCGTGGATACCCATCTTGTGCTCCAGGCCACCACAGTAGATGCCGTTGCGCGTGCCCAGCGTGCCGTCAGCATTGACGTTGAACTTGGGCACGATAAACAGGCTCACGCCCTTGATGCCCGGGGGCGCATCGGGCAGGCGCGCCAACACCAGGTGGATGATGTTTTCAGCCACGTCGTGCTCGCCGGCACTGATGAAGATTTTGTTGCCGGTGAGCTTGTAGGTGCCATCGGCCTGCGGCTCGGCCTTGGTGCGCATGAGGCCCAGGTCAGTACCGCAGTGCGGCTCGGTCAGGCACATGGTGCCGGTCCATTCGCCGCTGACCATCTTTGCCAAATAGGTTTTTTTCTGAGCGTCGGTGCCGTGCGTGTGCAGCGCAGCGTAAGCGCCATGCGTCAGGCCGGGGTACATGGTCCAGGCCTGGTTGGCTGAGTTCATCATCTCGTAAAAGCACTGGTTGACGATCAGCGGCAAGCCCTGGCCGCCAAATTCGGGGTCGCACGCCAGCGCAGCCCACCCACCTTCGATGTACTTGGCGTAGGCCTCTTTGAAGCCTTTGGGTGTGGTCACCGCGTGCGTGGCCTGGTCGATGGTGCAGCCCTCTTCGTCACCGCTGACGTTGAGCGGTAGCAGCACCTCGGCGGCAAACTTGCCACCTTCTTCGAGCACCGCATTGATGGTGTCTGCGTCGATGTCGGCGTGCGCTGGCATGGCTTGCAGATCGGCGGTGACGTTGAGCAATTCGTGCATCACAAATTGCATGTCGCGCAGCGGGGGGGTGTAGATGGGCATGGTTTTCTCCTTGGAAATGAACAGGTTTAAGCCTTCGAACCGATGGCGGAAGGTTGGGATGATGGTCTGCCGTAACAACGCAGAATATTTTCGAACCCGGTATTGGCACGCTCAATGGCGCCTGGGTTCTTCAAAAAGCGTGCCTCGTAGTGCAGCGCCAGAATCAGGCCGTGAATCTCGAACACCATCTGGTAAGCATCAGCCCCCGGCAACAGATGGCCTTCATCACGGGCTTGCAGCACCGCGCGGTGCACGGCGTTGAGCCAGGTCTGCACCGAACTGGCCAGCGCGTCGCGCACGGGGCCCGGGCGGTCGTCAAATTCGACTGCGCCGCTGATAAAAATACAGCCCGACTGGATCTCGACGGCGACGCGTTTCATCCAGTTGGCAAACAGCGCGCGCAGGCGTGGCAGACCACGCGGGGCGTTCATCGCCGGGAAGAAGACTTCATCGGAAAACAGCTGGTAATACTCGCGCACCACCGAAATTTGCAGTTCTTCACGCGAGCCAAAGTGGGCAAATACGCCGGACTTACTCATACGCGTAACCTCGGCCAGCGCGCCAATGCTCAAACCCTCCAGCCCAATCTGCTCGGCCAGGCCCAGCGCGGCGTTAACGATGAGCTGCTTGGTTTGCTGGCCCTTTTGCAGCGCGCGCTCACCCTTGGTTTTGGACGGTCGCGCGCGGCTGGCGACTTTGGCGGTGAAAGATGAAACGGTCATGGCACGATCAGAAAAGAACGATCGTGCTATTTTGCAGCAATTCGGAGAAGACGCAAGACCCCTAAGGGCTTCTAGGGTCTAAGTTCTAACGCATTTAAGGGTAAACCCGTTAAAGGGCAGCGTCAGTGCGAGCGGATCATGGTGCCAAAGGCTTGATCGGTCAGTATCTCCAGCAGCAGCACATGCGGCACGCGGCCGTCGATGATGTGCACCGAGTTGACGCCGCTCTTGGCTGCGTCGAGCGCGCCAGCAATCTTGGGCAACATGCCACCACTGATGGTACCGTCAGCAAACAATTCATCAATGCGCTTGGCCGTCAGGTCGGTGAGCAACTGACCGGCTTTGTCGAGCACGCCGCTGATGTTGGTCAGCATCATCAACTTTTCTGCTTTCAAAACAGTAGCAAGCTTGGCAGCAACCACGTCGGCGTTGATGTTGTAGCTCTC
>PFKL01000235.1:652-3296 GCA_002784245.1 Comamonadaceae bacterium CG_4_10_14_3_um_filter_60_75 | reverse complement strand
GAGCAGCGACCGGCGCATTGGCATCTGGGCGCACCTGCAGGTCTTGACCGAGAGCGTGCAGTTGACACTCACTGACGAAGACGGCCACAGCGCCACCACGCAACTGCCCTGGCCCGCCACAGAGCGCCAAAAAGCCAACAACGAGACAGAGGCTCTGAACCACATCCGAGCCCAGCTTAACCGCCTGGGCAATACGATTTTTATAGCTGCTAGCGCAGACGGATCAAGCGCTAAAGCCGATTTTCACCATTTATTTTTGCCCGCCTCATTGCTCAACAATCTGCGTCGACAAGCCGTTGCCGCGCTGGAAGCAGAGCGCGCTACCGCCCTGCCACGCTGGACGCGCGCGCCAGCAGTCGAGCCGCCGGCGCCCTACCCTGAAGACAGCTTAAGCTACCTGGCCAACGTGTTCAACACTGCGGCACACCGCTTTTACGCCAGGCACGGCGTCAAGGTGATCGCCCCGGCGTACGAGTCGATCGAAGAGCCCGGCGAGGTCAGCCTGATGATCACCAAGCACTGCGTGCGCTTTTCCTTGAGCCTGTGCCCCAAGCAAGCCAAGGGCGTGACCGGCGTGCAAGGGTTCGTCAAAGCCGAGCCGCTGCAACTGATCAACGGCAAAGAAAAGCTGACGCTGCGCTTTGACTGCAAGCCGTGCGAGATGCACGTGGTGGGCAAAATGAAACCGGCGGTGGCCAAACAGTCGCGCAGCGAACTGGCCGACGCATGCGCCGCGCTGGCGCAAGGCGTCTCAATGACTTTCTACAAGACCCGTCCCGCCAGCCTCACCGGTTTCGGCCACTGAACTGCTGGCATCAGGAACCACGGCGCGGTTGCGGCCCTGACTCTTGGCCTGGTACAGCCGGGCATCGGCTTCACGGAACACCGCAACCAGTTCGCCCTGGGCGGGATTTTTCAGGGCCCCACCGACCGAGATGCTGACCACGCCCCAAGCCTCATTGAGCGTATGGGCGATGCCCAGCGCGAACACCGCCTTGACGATACTGTCAGCCGCCTTGTGCAGGGTGGCGACGGTGGCCTGTGGCACGACGACGGTGAATTCTTCTCCCCCGTAACGTGCGGCAAATGCGCCGTGCGTCAAGCCCAGCTCGTTGCCATGGCGGGTGGTAGCGTCAATGGCGTGCGCCACCTGACGCAGGCAATCGTCACCGCCCTGGTGGCCATAGTGGTCGTTGTATTTCTTGAAGTTGTCAATGTCAATCATCAACAGGCCAAAAGATCGCTCGTGCGTCTGCGCCTCCAGCCAAAGTTGATCGGTGCGCAGATCCATGCTGCGGCGGTTGCACAACCCCGTCAAACCGTCCTGGCTGGCCAAATCCTGCAGTTTCTGATTGGCCTGCGAAAGACTTTTTCTCAGGCTGGCAATGCGGCTCATGGCTTTCATCTTGGCTTGCAGCACGGGCTCAGGGACAAATTTGCTCATGAAGTCGTCGCCCCCGGCTTCGATGGCCGTGACCAGGTTTTCCACCGTATCTGACGATGTGAGGAAAATGACCGGCGTCCAGGCCCATTGCTTGGTCGCCTCCAGGGCGCGGATGCGGTTGGTGGCCTCAAAGCCGTTCATCACCGGCATTTCAATGTCCATCAGCACAAGGTCGGGCGCGGTGCTGGCAAAAGTGGCCACCGCCTCTTGGCCATTGCCTGCGTGAACCACGTCATGGCCATAACTGGCCAGCCGGGAAGTCATCACCATCACCACCGAACGGGCATCGTCAACCAACAAAATCTTCATTATTTTTCATCTTTCTCGGTCGGTCGGTCAGCCCGACCAGACCGTCTTGTGCCAACAACCCAACAGAACCGGCTTCTGGGGCAGCGCCGCTTACAGCTTGAGGGCGCGTACCCGGCTCGACACCGCCATCTTACCGCTGGCAAATTGGGCGCGGTAGGTGTCCAGACGTTTCAGGTCATATTGGTAGTTGACCATCATGCCAAACGACTGCTTGAGACCTTTGGCTGACAAGTCTGCGCACCAGTTGATTTGCTCGACGCGCGCGCCTTGTCGTCCAGCCGGGCCAGCATCTCGTCGCCGTGGCGCGTCAACCAGGCGCGAAAACCGGGAAGGGGCGACAGCGTGGCAAAGACCTTGAGCTGGGCAAATTCCTGCTTGAGCGTTTCCACCACCTGCTTGATCAACGAGTCGCCAAAGCTCACCCCGTGCAGACCGCGCTGGGTGTTGCTGATGGACTAGAAAATCGCGTGCAAGGCCTTGCTGATGTTTGCCGCAACCGTAACAGCGCCGGTCTGAATCGAGCCGGTTTTTCAGATCACCCCAGCCACGGATGTCGTGCACGGCCTCGTACTGAATCAGCTTTTCGAGCATCGAAGCGGGTGAATCCCAGCTGATGGAGCGCAGCTCCAGAAAAGCCACGTCAAACCAGGTCGAAAAAAGTCCCTGCAATTCACCGTCAAGCGCCAGCAGCCGCGGATCGTTCTTGACGTGCGGCAACAGCTGGGCGCGCAGCTCAACCAAAAAACGCACGCCGTTTTCAAACGCCGCAAAACGTTGCAACAGCCGAGCGCGGGGCGACACCAGGGCCAGGCGCAAGGCCATCTCGGCGCGGCCTTCGTCGACGCTGCCCAGCGCAGCCTCGTACTGCTGGCGCGCCACCGAGACCAACTG
>PFKL01000235.1:0-643 GCA_002784245.1 Comamonadaceae bacterium CG_4_10_14_3_um_filter_60_75 | reverse complement strand
CAACTGCCGCGGTGACATGACCTCGCCACCACGACGGAAAGTGGCCTTCAGGCGCTCACCGCTCAAGCGCACCGGTGGCGCTTCTTCTTTGTCGGGATCGCCAGCGCGTTGGGTAACGGCTGAAAGGCAGGCGCAGTGATCGGGTTATGCGACCGGGCTACTGCGTGTGAGGCGTGCGCCGACAGTAGTTTGACCTGACGCTCTGGCTTTTCGCGCCGACACATCAGTTGAATCGCGCCCGGCTTAATCGACTTGAGCCCGTTTCTACCCCACCCACTTACGCGCATTGCTCCACAACTGCAGCCACGGGCTAAAGGCTGACACATCCTGATCAGTCCAGCTCATCTGCACGTTGCGGAACACGCGCTCGGGGTGCGGCATCATGGCGGTGAAGCGGCCATCCAAGGTGGTGACTGCGGTCAGGCCGCCCGGGCTGCCGTTGGGGTTGAACGGGTAGACCTCGGTGGCTGCGCCGGTGTTGTCAACAAAGCGCATCGCGGCAATGGCCTTGTCGGCGTTGCCTCGGTAGTTGAAGTTGGCAAAACCTTCGCCGTGCGCCACGGCAATTGGCAAGCGGCTGCCAGCCAAACCCTGGAAGAACAGCGACGGCGATTCCAGCACTTCCACCATACTCAGGCGCGCC
>PFKL01000083.1:957-3649 GCA_002784245.1 Comamonadaceae bacterium CG_4_10_14_3_um_filter_60_75 | reverse complement strand
TGTGCGCTTTTTTAATGAAAGTGTGCAACCGTGACGCTCATGCACTGTCGGGGACGACGGTGAGGGCTTTTATCTGGTTCTTATCTTTTTTATGAAAACTTGTATTTTTTCAATGCGCGGTCGCGCTCCCGTGCGCTTTGGCACGTCTGTATTGGCTGTGATGGCGGCTTTTGCGGCTACTTCGGCGATGGCGCAGAGCCAGGCGGCGGGGACGTTGGGGGAGGTGGTGGTGACGGCGACGCGGTTCGAAGCCGATTCAAGCATCTTGCCGTTCGGTGTGAGCGTGATCACGCAAGAAGACCTGGCTCGTGCAGGTGTCACCACCGTTAATGAGGCCTTGGCCAAGTTACTCGGCGTGCAATCCAGCCTGGATTTTTACGGGGCCAGCAACATCGGTCTTGATTTGCGTGGTTTTGGTGCGACAGCATCATCCAATCAGGTGGTCATCGTGGACGGGATTCGCATGAACGATGCGGACTTGAGCAGCACCCGTTTGACAGGCATTGCCATCAATTCGGTAGAACGCATTGAGGTGCTGCGCGGCAGTGGCTCGGTGTTGTATGGACAAGGGGCTACCGGTGGTGTGATTGTGATCACCACCAAGGCTGGCAAGGGCGTGGCTCGCAAAAATTCAGCTGATGTCTACGCCGCCACAGGCACCTATGGGTTGAATGAGGCACGAGCCAATGCCACCCTGGCTGCAGGCGGTTTTTCTCTGGATGTTGCAGCGAACAAACGCCAGGCTGACAACCACCGCGATAACTTCAGGGCATCAACTGAGGGCAACACGATCCAGGCTCAATGGAGTAACGACTGGCTACGTTTGGGTGCCAGCCACGTCACAGATTTGCTTGACAGTGGTTTGCCAGGATCGCTGACGGCCGCCCAATACGAGGCCAACCCACACCAGACCACTGCGGCCAATGCCAACAAAACGGGGAGCATTCAAAACAGCCGTCAAACCGTGTTTGCCAGTGCCGAATTGGGCGCTTGGAAACTGGGTCTGGATATGGGGGAGCGTAATAAACAGCTCGATAGCAAAAAGAGTGGCGTGTCCACCTACCACTACGATGTGGATGCCAGCACGTTGGCGCTGAAAGGGCAGCACGAATCCCGCTTGAGCGCGGCACAAAACGCTTTGACCTTGGGGCATGACGAAGTTGACTGGAAACGCACCGTGCCTGGAACTTTTGGCTCGATCTCGCAACAAAAAACCAGTGCGTTTTACATGCAGGATTCCATCACCCTGCCCACGGGCACGCGTTTTTCGGCTGGCTATCGGACAGAACGCATCGCCCAAACGGACAGCAGCGCCACACTCGATCAATCGCGTGACCAGACGGCATGGGAACTGGGGTTGACGCAGCCTCTGTCTGCCGGAGTCACGGTGTATGGCCGCATGGGAAACAGTTTTCGCATGCCCAATTTTGACGAGGTCGGGTACATCGTTTCGGGTGCGGTATTGCAACCACAAACCGCACGTGACCTGGAGTTAGGCAGCCGTTGGAAATATGCCTCAGGGCGTGTGGAAGCACGCTTCTATCGCAGCCAATTGAATAACGAACTTGGTTATGACCCCACGGTGGCTAACCCTCAGGTTTGGGATGCAACCAATTTGGGTGCCAACGTCAACTTTGACCCCACCCTGCGTCAGGGCCTGGAACTTGAAACCCAGCATGACCTGAGCAAAACTGTTGGCTTGCAAATGAACCTGGGGGTGCGCGAAGCCACCTTTACCCAGGGAGCCCACAACGGTAAAACCGTGCCACTGGTTGCAAACACCACCTTGGCGCTGCGCGCCGATTGGCGACCTGCAGTAGCGCATTCGGTCAATGCGGGTGTCGTCTGGGCCTCATCGCAGTACGTAGATTTCAACAACACCTGCAAGGTGCCCAGCCATACCACTCTGGATGCGCGCTATGCCTACCAGTGGGACAAGGTGGAATTGTCGTTGGGCATCAGCAACTTGTTGGATAGCAAGTTTTACAACCTGGCCTACGGTTGCAATGCGGGTGTTACTTCCAGTATTTACCCTGAAGCTGGTCGTGCCTTCACCGCCGCCATGCGGATGAAGTTCTAAGCGGCATCGCATCCGCACGCTAACGTGAATTTCTGTTTATGACCCACTGCCCCGCCATCCTCATCGCCGCCCCGGCCTCCGGTCAGGGCAAAACCACCGTGGTCTCAGCGCTGGCGCGGCTGCACACGCGCCAAGGGCACAAGGTGCGGGTGTTCAAGTGCGGACCGGATTTTCTGGATCCGGTCTGGCACGCGCTGGCCAGTGGCGCGCCGGTGTACCAGGTGGATTTGTGGATGAATGGCGAGGCTGACGTGCGTGAACGCCTGGCCGCTGCCGCAGCCGATGCTGACCTGATTTTGGTCGAAGGCGTGATGGGTTTGTTTGACGGCACGCCCAGCGCCGCTGACCTGGCGCGGCGCTTTGGCTTGCCGGTGCTGTCGGTGATTGACGCCGGGTCTATGGCAGGCACGTTTGGCGCGCTGGCGTTTGGCTTGCAGCACTACCAGCCGGAGTTGCCCTGGGCCGGGGTGCTGGCCAACCGAGTGGCCAGCGAGCGCCATGCACAGATGCTGCAGGGCAGCGTGCGTGAACCCGCGCAATGGCTGGGCGCGCTGATGCGCAACCCGGCCATGGTGCTGCCCGAGCGCCATCTGGGCCTGACGGTGGCCAGCG
>PFKL01000083.1:0-797 GCA_002784245.1 Comamonadaceae bacterium CG_4_10_14_3_um_filter_60_75 | reverse complement strand
TAAAAGGCAAGCGCATTGCCGTGGCGCGGGACGCGGCGTTCTGCTTTATTTACGCCGCCAACCTGGACTGCTTGCGCGATCTGGGCGCGGAATTGGTGTTTTTCTCGCCGCTGGCTGACCCAGCCGTGCCTGCTTGCGATGCGCTCTGGCTGCCCGGTGGCTACCCCGAATTGCATGCGCAGAAGTTGTCAGCCAACACCGCGCTGCGCGACAGCCTGGCGGCACACATGGCTGCGGGCAAACCGGTGTGGGCCGAGTGCGGCGGCATGATGGCGCTGTTTGACACCCTGGTGGATGCCGATGGCGCAGCGCAGCCCTTGTGGGGCCTGTTGCCGGGCGTAGTCAGTATGCAAAAACGTCTGGCAGCGTTGGGGCCGCAGCAGCTGCCACTGGCCAGCGGCCTGCTGCGCGGCCACACCTTTCATTACTCCACCATAGCGACACCGCTGGTGCCGGTGGCCCGCACCGCCCGGCCAGATGCCGATCCCTTGCCGGATGCGGGTGAGGCGTTGTGGCAGCAGGGCAGCGTGCGCGCCAGTTATTTTCACGCCTGGTTCCCATCCTGCCCGGCGGCGGTGGTCGAATTGTTTTCACCACCCGGTGCTATGTCGGTAGCAGGAGCCGCTGAATGAACTTATTGAAGCGCCCAGAAGATGTTTCAAGTTCCGTTCGGGCTGAGCTTGTCGAAGCCCCTTGGGCCCGCCTACCCGCAGGCCCTCAGCGCATCGTCTGCCTGACCGAGGAAACCACCGAGTGGCTTTACCTGCTGGGGCAGGAAAGCCGCATTGTGGGCATCT
>PFKL01000055.1 GCA_002784245.1 Comamonadaceae bacterium CG_4_10_14_3_um_filter_60_75 | reverse complement strand
TCGACAAAGCCCGATTCGTTGAGCGTGTCGGTGTGGATGGCCACCTGGGTGTCGGTGAGTTCGGCCACGTTCAGGCAGTTGTCGATGGCGGCGGGGGTGGTGCCCCAGTCTTCGTGCAGTTTCAGGCCCAAGGCGCCTGCGTTAATTTGCTCGTGCAAGGCCTCGGGCAGGCTGGCGTTGCCCTTGCCCATAAAGCCCAGGTTCATGGCAAAGCCGTCTGCCGCTTGCAACATGCGCTCCAGGTGCCAAGGCCCGGGCGTGCAGGTGGTGGCAAAGGTGCCGGTGGCTGGCCCCGTGCCGCCGCCAGTCATGGTGGTGATGCCGCTGCTCAAGGCTTCTTCAATCAGTTGCGGGCAAATAAAGTGGATGTGGCTGTCAAAGCCACCGGCGGTGATGATGCTGCCCTCGCAACTGATCACTTCGGTGCCCGGGCCAATGACGATGTCCACGCCCGGTTGCACGTCGGGGTTGCCGGCCTTGCCAATGGCCACAATGCGGCTGTCTCTGAGGCCAATGTCGGCCTTGATGATGCCCCAGTGGTCGATGATCAGGGCGTTGGTCATGACCGTATCCACTGCCCCTTGTGCCCTGCTGCGCTGGCTTTGCGCCATGCCGTCGCGGATGGTTTTGCCGCCGCCAAATTTCACCTCTTCGCCATAGCCTCCGGCGCCCAGCGTCAGGTCGGCCTCGACCTCGATGATCAGATTGGTGTCGGCCAGGCGCACCCGGTCACCCACGGTGGGGCCAAACATTTCAGCGTAGGCGCGTCGTCCAATCGTGGCCATGGCAATACTTTCAAAAATAATAGCTGCTTGCGCTTAACAGATAAGGGCTAGAGGCATAAAACACTAACAAATCAAAGTGAGCCCATGACCAGCCCGCGAAAGCCGTAGACCACGCGCGCGCCGGCATAGTCCACCAACTCCACGGTGCGCTGCTGCCCTGGCTCAAAGCGCACCGCCGAGCCCGACGGAATGTTCAAGCGCATGCCATGTGCCGCAGCGCGGTCAAAGTTGAGCGCGCCATTGGTCTCGGCAAAGTGGTAGTGCGAGCCGACCTGAACCGGGCGGTCTGAGGCGTTGACCACCACCAGAGTGTGGGTGCGCCTGCCGGGGTTGAGTACATGGTCGGGACCGTCGGTAAAAAGTTCGCCTGGGATCATGGGAGTCTCGTGGTGGTCAAACAATCGGCTGGTGCACCGTGACCAGCTTGGTGCCGTCAGGGAAAGTGGCCTCGACCTGAATGTCAGGAATCATCTCGGCGATGCCGTCCATCACATCAAAGCGGGTCAGCAGCGTGCGCCCGAAACTCATTAGCTGTGCCACGGTTTGGCCGTCGCGTGCGCCCTCCATGACAGCAGCGCTGATGAAGGCCACCGCCTCAGGGTAATTGAGCTTCAAGCCACGGGCTTTGCGTCGTTCAGCCAGCAGGCCAGCGGTGAAGATGAGCAGCTTGTCTTTCTCTCTTGGTGTAAGTTCCATGAGACATGATCAGCAAATGTCGTGCCTGAAATTTTGGGTTAAACCCGCGAGACAGGGCCTTTGGGCAACTTCCTCATACTGGGGTACCAGAAATCGTCAGTCGCCCAAAGGCCCTGCCTCGCTAACTGTTTTGGTATTCCAAATACCCCGTCTCTCTGTTGGCGACTAGCGGCGTGCGTTGGGTATCTGACGCAGCGGAATAAAGGAGGAGGCACGGGCGAAGCCCCAGCCGGGGGGCATCCGCGGAGTCGGATACCGGACGTGCGCTGCGGGTTCAAGACCAAGATGCTGGCACCACAAGCAAACCCATGGCATGAATACTGCGGTGCAACAAGCGTGAACACCGCAGCCCCAGCCCTTCCCCCCACGCACGCCGAGCCCGGCGCGCCGCAGCGCATCACCTTGGTGCGCCGGGATTACAACGCCTGGGTTGCCAAGGAGACCCTCGAAGACTACGCCCTGCGCTTTACGCCGCAGCGTTTTCGTAAGTGGTCAGAATGGCAGGTAGCGCAGACGGCGCTTGGCGGAGCAGCTGCGTTTTTGATACTGGAGGCAGTCGGTGCCACGCTGCTGGTGCAGTATGGTTTTGTCAATGCCTTGTGGGCGATTCTGGCCACCGGGTTGATCATTTTTCTGGCCGGGCTGCCCATTAGCGTCTATGCCGCGCGTTACGGTGTCGACATGGATTTGCTCACACGCGGCGCCGGGTTTGGTTACATCGGCTCGACCCTTACCTCGCTGATCTACGCCACTTTTACCTTCATTTTCTTTGCGCTGGAGGCCGCCGTCATGGCCTACGCGCTGGAGCTGGCGCTGGGCATCCCGCCGCACTGGGGCTATCTGATCTGCGCGCTGGCGGTGATTCCGCTGGTCACCCACGGTGTTTCCACCATCAGCCGCCTGCAAATCTGGACGCAGCCGCTGTGGGCGGTGATGCTGGTGGTGCCGTTTGTGTATGTGCTGCTGCGCGAGCCGACGGCTTTTTCAGGGGTCATGCACTATGTTGGTGAAAAAGGTGTGTCTGATCGTTTTAGTCTGCCTTTGTTTGGTGCAGCCTTGACCGTCGGCGTGGCCTTGATGACGCAAATGGGCGAGCAGGCCGACTACCTGCGCTTCATGCCCGCGCGCACGCCAGCCAATACGCGGCGCTGGTGGCTGGCGGTCGTGCTCGGCGGGCCGGGCTGGGTGGTGCCCGGTGTGCTGAAAATGCTGGGTGGCGTACTGCTGGCGTATCTGGCCATTCAGAACGCGGTGCCACCCGACCGTGCGGTCGACCCGAACCAGATGTATCTGGCAGCGTATGAATACGTCTTTCCCCACTACGGCTGGGCGGTGGCGGCCACTGCCGCGTTCGTTGTGCTGTCGCAGCTCAAGATCAACGTCACCAACGCTTACGCCGGGTCACTGGCCTGGAGCAATTTTTTTTCGCGCCTGACGCACAGCCACCCCGGGCGCGTGGTGTGGGTGGTGTTCAACACGCTGATCGCCTTCATGCTGATGGAGATGAACGTGTTTGCCGCCCTGGGCGACGTGCTCGGGCTGTACTCCAACGTGGCGATTGCCTGGATGATGACGGTGGTGGCCGATCTGGTGATCAACAAACCGTTGGGCCTGAGCCCGCCGGGCATCGAGTTCAAGCGCGCGCACCTGTACGACATCAACCCGGTGGGCGTGGGTGCGATGGCGCTGGCTTCGCTCTTGTCGGTCACCGCTTACCTGGGCTTTTGGGGGCCACTACCACAGGCTTTTTCGGCGCTGATTGCCTTGGGGACGGCGCTGCTGGCATCACCGTTGATCGCGTGGGCGACGCACGGCAAGTATTACCTGGCGCGATCGAGCCCACAGCACAGCGCGCTATTTGGCCCCGTGAGCAGCCCAGCGTCCGAGGGCCGGGCAGCTGCGGCAGACACGGGTGACTACCAGCGCCTGCAGACCCAAACCTGCGTTATTTGCGAGCGTGACTACGAGGCACCAGACATGGCGCATTGCCCGGCTTACCAAGGGTCCATCTGTTCTTTGTGCTGCACGCTTGATGCGCGTTGTGGTGACCTGTGCAAACCGCGCGCGGCACTGGCTGGTCAATGGTTGGCCAGCTTGCGCTGGCTGTTGCCGCAGACAACCTGGGGCTATCTGGAGCGGGGCCTGGGCACGTTCCTGCTGCTGATGGGGGTGATTGCGCCGCTGCTGGCTGGCGTGTTTGGCTTGTTGTATCGGCAAGAGACACGCGCACTGGCACAGTCGGTGTACGACCCGGCCATGCTGCAAGCCGCGACTGACGCCTTGGGTTCCGGTTTTGTCAAAGCCTACCTGGCCTTGCTGCTGATTGCCGGGCTGCTCGCTTGGTGGGTGGTGCTGGCATCCAAGAGTCGTCAGGTGGCACAACAGGAATCGAATCGTCAAACCCATCTGTTGCTACGGGAAATAGAGCTGCATAGGCAGACTGATCTGGCATTGCAGCAGGCCAAGCAGGTGGCTGAGCAAGCGCGCGCTGCGGCTGATTTGGCTAATCAGGCGAAAAGCCGCTATATCAGCGCCATCAGCCATGAGCTGCGCACACCGCTCAACAGCATTCTGGGCTACGCGCAACTGATGGGCGAAGATGCCAGCATCCCGGCGCACCGCCAGCAGGCGGTGCAGGTGATCAGGCGCGGCGGCGAGCACCTGCTCTCGCTGATCGAGGGCACGCTCGACGTCGCCCACATTGAGGCCGGCCGCTTGAGCCTGAACGTTAAGCCGATGCCGTTTGCAGATTTTGTGCAGGACATGGCCAGCCTGTTTGAACTGCAAGCGCGCGACAAGGGACTGGCGTTTGCCTTGGTTGTCGTCGGTAAACTGCCCGACGTGGTGCGCGCCGACGAAAAACGGGTGCGACAGATTTTGATCAACCTGCTGGGCAACGCCGTCAAATTCACCAGTCGTGGCCGGGTCACGCTGCGCGTGCGCCACGCGCGCGAAATGGCGCAGATCGACATTGAGGACAGCGGCCCGGGTCTGACCGAAAAACAGTTGCAGCAGATTTTTGAACCCTTTGTGCGCGTTGATCTGCCGGGCGCGCCATCGCAGGGGTCCGGGCTGGGCCTGACGATCGCCAAAATGCTGACCGACCTGATGGGCGGCGAGCTCAGCGTGACGAGCACGCCGGGCCGGGGCTCGACCTTCAGTGTCAAGCTGTTTCTGCCCGAGGTGCACGGCGCGCGCGATGCCACGGTGTATTCGCCCGCGGCCAGACACCAAAACCGCCTGTTTGTGCGCCGACCTCGACGCGGCTACGTCGGCGCGCGACGGCGCATTCTGGTGGTCGACAACGAAGAGGCCGACCGCGACGTGCTGGGCAAATTGCTGCAGCCGCTGGGTTTTGAGTTGCGCAGCGCCGCCAGCGGCCACGACTGCCTGGATTTGCTCGCCAGCGGCTACCAGCCCGAGGTGATTTTGATGGATCTGGCCATGCCCGGCATCGACGGCTGGGAAACCATCCGTCGGCTGCGCGACATGCTCGCGCGCAGCGCCAGGGCGCAGCCGTTGATCGCCATCGTTTCGGCCAACGCGTTTGACCGTGGGCTCGACAACAATCTGGGCATCCCCAGCGAAGACTTTATCGTTAAACCGGTGCGCCATACCGACTTACTGGACTGGCTTGAGTCGCGCCTGAAGCTGCGCTGGCTGGAGACCGCTGAACCCTTGACGGCACAACAAGCGCTGTCACCCGCCGATTTTGCTTACCCGCCCCAGCCGCTGCTCGATGCCTTGCGTGAACGCGTCACGCTGGGCTACTACCGCGGTATCCTGAACTTGCTCGACGACATTGCGCTGGCGCATCCACATTGCGCCCACTTTGTGGCGACGATGCGCGAGCAGGCCAAGCGGTTCCAGTTTGAAGCCATGTTGAAGCAACTGACGCGTGGTGTCCATGAAAACTAGAGCGTCTTTGCCACTGCCGCGTCTGGCGCTGGAGCGCACGCTGGACCGCGCCAACAGTGACGTGGTGCTGATCGTTGACGACGTGCCAGACAACCTGGTTGTGCTGCACGATGCACTGGACGAGTCCGGCTACACCGTGCTGCTGGCCACCAGCGGCGAGGCCGCCTTGCAGCGGGCTGCGCAGGCGCTACCCGACATCATTTTGCTTGACGCCATGATGCCGGGCATGGACGGCTTTGAAGTGGCCAGGAGTCTGAAGGCCTTGCCCCGCACCGCGCATATTCCCATCGTTTTCATGACCGGACTGACCGAGACCGAGCATCTCGTGGCCGCCATGGACTGCGGCGCCGTCGATTACGTTACCAAGCCCATCAAGCCAAAGGAGGTGCTGGCGCGCATGGCGGTGCATTTGCAGGGCGCGCGCGAGAAGCGCCAGGCCAGAAACGCGCTGGACGCATTTGGCTACGCCAGCATCACCGTGCGCGTCAGCGACGGTCGCCTGATGTGGCAAACGCCGCTGGCGCGTGACTTGCTGTTGCGCTACTACGGCACCGACGCGCCGGCCACGCCGATCCCCGTGCTGGCGTGGCTGCGCCGCCATGTGGCCTGCCAAGAACCGCAAAGCGAGCCACCGCGTCTGAGCATTGCCCAGGGTGCAACCCGGCTGACGTTTCGCCTGCACCAGCAAATTGGCGATTCGGAAGGGGGCGGCGATTGGCTCATCATCATGCAAGAAGTCAGCGAAGACAGTGTGATCAAGGCGATCGCGCAGAGCTTCAAGCTCACGCCCAAAGAAGCCGAGGTGCTTTATTGGGTGGTCAAGGGTAAAACCAACCGTGACATCGGCGACATCGTCGGTTCGAGTCCGATGACGGTGAAGAAACATCTGGAGCGCGTATTTTCCAAGCTCGGTGTCGAGACCCGTACCGCCGCTGCGGCCATGGCGATGCAACGCATCGCCCAACTGCACCCGCACTTTGCGGGAGAACCCAAGCCTTGAGCTGGAACGCCCGTCTTGACATCGCCTACGCTGTGCAACAGCAGCGCACGGTCGCGCGCCATACCCACAACGGCCCGTTGCGGGTGCTGCAAAGTCTGTACCCCGAGGGCGATGCGATCTGCCACAACGTGCTGGTGCATCCACCTGGCGGTCTGGTTGGCGGCGACACGCTCGACATTCGCATCACCGCCGGCGCAAACGCTCATGCGCTGATTACCACACCAGGTGCCACCCGTTTTTACCGCTCAGCGGGCGAGTCCGCGGTGCAATGCGCACATATCACCTTGACGGACCAGGCACGTCTGGAATGGTTGCCGCTGGAGGCCCTTGGCTACGACCAGTGTCGCGGCGAAAACCACCTCAGCCTGCGCGTCGCCCCGGCGGCCGAATTCATCGGCTGGGACATCACCGCGCTAGGTCTGCCCGGTGCGGGCTTGCCGTTTGAGCGGGGCAGTTTCTTGCAGCACATCGAAGTGCCCGACGTCTGGCTTGAGCGCGGTTTCATTGATGCGAGCGATGACCGCCTGATGAATGGTCGGCTGGGGCTGGCCGGGCAGCGCTGCATGGCCAGCCTGTTTTTTGTTGCAGGTACCGCCTTGCACCGACACCGGCGTGACGATGCGCTGGCATTGGCGCGCCAGGTTATCGCAGACCACGCTTTGCACGCCACGGCAGGCGCCACCTGTCCCAATGGCCAGGTGATGGTGGTGCGGGTGCTGTCACCGCTGGTGGAACCTGCAGTGGATTTGTTGCGCCAGGTGTGGACCCTCTGGCGGGCGCATTTATGGCAGTTGCCGACGATCACTCCACGGATTTGGGCGACTTGAGCCGCGCCGCAAGGATGTCAAATTGCCACCAACTCGCGCACACCGTCGATTTCCATGTTGACCCCCGCCCCTTGCGCCTTGACCGCGCCGCGCTCCATCACCACATAGTGGTCGGCGAGCTCCTGGGCAAAGTCGTAATACTGCTCGACCAGCACGATCGCGATGTCACCGCGGTCGGCGAGCATGCGGATGACGCGGCCAATGTCCTTGATGATGCTCGGCTGGATGCCTTCGGTGGGCTCGTCGAGCATCAGCAATTTCGGGTTGGCAGCCAGAGCGCGGGCGATCGCCAATTGCTGCTGCTGTCCGCCCGACAGGTCGCCACCGCGGCGGCCCAGCATTTGCTTGAGCACGGGGAACAATTCAAACAGCTCGGGTGGGATGGGTGTGCTGGCTGGTTTGTAGGCCAGGCCCATGCGCAAGTTCTCTTCGACTGTCAGTCGCGCAAAAATTTCGCGCCCCTGCGGCACAAAGCCAATTCCGGCGCGCGCGCGCTCGTAAGGCGTGGCGTTCTGGATCTGCTTGCTGTCGAACTCAATCGTTCCGGTCTTGACGGGCACCAGACCCATCAGGCTTTTGAGCAGGGTGGTTTTGCCGACGCCGTTGCGGCCCAGAATGACGGTCACTTTGCCCAATTCGGCGGTGAGGTTGACATCGCGCAGGATGTGGGAGCCGCCGTAGTACTGGTTGATGTTGGTGACTTTGAGCATCTTTCTTTATCCTGCTTTATTGGTTTTTGATGCGGTTGCTGGGCGGGGTCTTGCTCGAACTCGGCTTCGCCTCAAACAATCGCGCGCCCTGATCCGCCCAGCCCTGCGCTACTCGCCGACAGCGGGTCGCCTTTCTTTTGCTTACTTTTCTTTGGCGAAGCAAAGAAAAGTGAGTGCGCAGCCGGGCGCACATCCCGGCACCCCCGCCTGTCAAAAACAAACCAAAAGCCTCACCGTCCAAGATACACCTCAATCACCCGCTCATCGCTTTGCACCTGCGCCAGCGTCCCCTGCGCCAGCACCGAACCGTCGCACAGCACGGTGACGATGTCCGAGATGGTGTTGATGAAGCTCATGTCGTGTTCCACCACCATCAGCGAGTGTTTGCCTTTCAGGGTCAGAAACAGCTCGGCGGTGCGCTCGGTTTCTTCATCGGTCATGCCCGCCACCGGTTCATCGAGCAGCAGCAGTTTGGGGTCTTGCATCAGCAGCATACCTATCTCAAGCCACTGTTTTTGCCCGTGACTCAGGTTGCCTGCCAGGCGCGCCACACTGTCGCTCAGATTGATGGTGTGCAACACCTCGGCCAGACGGTCGCTTTGGGTGCTGTTTAGCCTGAATAACATTGACGCAGTGACCGCCTTGTTGGTCTTGAGCGCCAGCTCCAGGTTCTCGAACACGGTGAGCTGCTCAAACACCGTCGGTTTCTGAAACTTGCGGCCAATGCCCATTTGCGCAATCTCCGCTTCCTTGTAGCGCAGGAGGTCAATGGTGCTGCCAAAGAAGACCTGACCTTCGTCCGGGCGGGTCTTGCCGGTGATGATGTCCATCATGGTCGTCTTGCCGGCACCGTTGGGGCCGATGATGCAACGCAGTTCGCCAGGTGCGATGTCCAGACTGAGCTTGTTGATGGCCTTGAAGCCGTCAAAGCTGACGCTGACATCTTCCAGGTACAAGATGCGGCCATGGGTGGTGTCGACTTCACCCGGGATGGAAGGCCGCAAAAAGCCTGCGCTGCGCCCACCTGAGGCGGTGTTTGTACCTGCTGCAGCCAGCGCAGCCTGGTGCTGTTCGATCCGTCGTGCACCTTCTTCCATCAGTTCAGGGGTCATGCACGCTCCCCTTTCTTGCGCGACAAAATCCGTCCGACCAGGCCCATCACACCCTGCGGCAAGAACAGCGTCACGCCAATGAACAGCGCGCCCAAGAAGTACAGCCAGAACTCGGGGTAAGCCACCGTCAGCCAGCTCTTGGCGCCGCTGACGATGAAAGCGCCCAAAATCGGGCCGATCAGCGTGGCCCGGCCCCCCACCGCCGCCCAGATCGCGATCTCGATCGAGTTGGCCGGGCTCATTTCACTCGGGTTGATGATGCCCACCTGCGGCACGTACAAAGCGCCGGCCACGCCGCACATCATGGCCGAAATCGTCCAGATGGTGAGCTTGTAGCCCAGGGGGTTGTAACCGCTGAACATGACACGTGATTCGGCATCGCGCACCGCTTGCAACACCCGGCCGAACTTGGTTGTAATGAGCCAGCGCGCCAGCAGGAAGAAACCCAGCAGGGTCAGCCCGGTGAGCACGAACAGCGTCATGCGCATTTCCTGTGTGGCAATCGGAATATCCAGAATGCGCTTGAAGTCGGTAAATCCGTTGTTGCCACCAAATCCGGTCTCGTTGCGAAAGAACAGCAACATCGCGGCAAAGGTCATGGCCTGGGTAATGATCGAAAAATACACACCCTTGATGCGTGAACGGAAAGCAAAGTAGCCAAACACAAAAGCCACCAAGCCCGGCACGGCGATGATCAGGAACAGCGTGGCGACAAAGCTGTCGCTGAAGGTCCAGTGCCACGGCAGTTCCTTCCAGTCCAGAAACACCATGAAGTCGGGCAGGGCGCTTTTGTAATTGCCGTCGAGTCCGATCTGGCGCATCAAATACATGCCCATGGCGTAGCCGCCGAGCGCAAAAAACAAGCCATGGCCCAGACTCAGAATACCGGTGAAGCCCCAGATCAAATCCATCGCCAGCGCGCAGATGGCGTAACACATGATGCGCCCTACCAAGCCGACGCCATAGTCGCTCAAGTGGAACATGCTGCCTGCGGGCACCCACAAATTGAGCACCGGAGCCACCGCGCAGATGACGATCAAGGTCACGCAAAAAGTGGCCCAGCCGGTGCGGCTCAACAGGGGAGCGGATGCCGGTAGAGGGATGGCAGTGATAGGTGTGTTCATGGTCAAGCCTCCGCCGAGCGGCCACGCATCGCAAAGATGCCCTGCGGTCGCTTTTGAATAAAGACGATGATGAACACCAGCACCGCAATCTTGGCCAGCACGGCACCCGTCCAGCCCTCCAGAAACTTGTTCAAAATGCCCAGGCCCAAGGCCGCGTACACCGTACCCGCCAATTGACCTACACCGCCCAGCACCACCACCATGAAGGCGTCGACGATGTAACCCTGGCCCAGGTCGGGCCCGACGTTGCCAACCTGGCTCAATGCACAACCAGCGAGCCCGGCAATACCGGAGCCCAACGCAAAGGCGTAGGTATCAATGCGTGCCGTGTTGACGCCCATGCAAGACGCAATGGGGCGGTTTTGCGTGACCCCGCGCACAAACAGGCCCAGGCGCGTTTTGCCAATCAGCCAGGCGACTGAACCCAGCACAAAGAGCGCAAAACCAATGATGACCAGCCGGTTGTAGGGCAGCGACAAATTTCCCAGCACCTGCACGCCGCCGCTCATCCAGGACGGGTTTTCCACACCCACGTTTTGCGCCCCAAAGACGCTGCGCACCAGCTGCATCAGCATCAGGCTGATGCCCCAAGTGGCCAGCAGGGTTTCCAGCGGGCGACCATACAAAAAGCGGATGACACTGCGCTCCAGCACCGCACCCATCAGCGCGGCGGCCATGAATGCCACTGGCACCGACGCCAGCAAATACCAGTCAAACGCGCCGGGCAGATACTTCTGAAACACGCCCTGCACCACGTAAGTGGCGTAGGCGCCAATCATCATCAACTCACCATGCGCCATGTTGATCACACCCATCAGCCCGTAGGTGATCGCCAGCCCCAGCGCCACCAGCAGCAAGATACTGCCCAGGCTGATGCCACTGAACAGAGCGCCCAGCTTGTCGCCCCAGGCCAGGGCGGACTCCACCTGCCGCAGCGCCGCGCCCAGAGCCACCTTGACAGCCGAATCTTCTTCAAGCTTCAAGCGCTCCAGCAACATGGTTTTGGTATTGGCCTGGCCACTGCCTGCCAGCAGTTGGGCGGCTTCCAGGCGCTTGGTTTGGTCGCTGCTGTTTAACAGAGCGGCGGCGCGTACCATGCCCAGTTGGGCCTTGATGCTGGCGTTGTGCTCGGTAGCCAAGGCCTTCTCGATCAAGGGCAATTTGGTCTCATCGGCATCGCTTTGCAACTGCTTGACAGCTGCTGCGCGAACCGTATCGTCATTGGAAAACAGTTTCAGCGCCGCCAGCGCCGAGTCAATCTCGCCGCGCATGCGGTTGTTGTTGATCACATCTTCGGTATCGTCAGGCAGCGCGGTCTCCACGTCGGTGACGGCATCAAAGGCTTTGTCGCCCTTGACGATAAAGACCTTGTCGCCGGCTAACTTGACGGCGTCATCGGCCAAGGCTTGCAAAAAGGCAGCGGTCTTGTCATTGGCCTCCAGCATGGCCTTGTTGAGCGCCGCCACACGTGTGTCGGTGTCACCAATCGTCATGCCTTTTACCTCTTCAGCGCTCATGGAATAAGCGCTAGTAGCTATTAATATATAAGCAATGAGGAGTAATCTTTTAACCATGATGAGAACCTGTAGGGTGGGTACGGTTGCCAGTGCCCACGCTGCAATTTGCTATTGTTGAATGAACCCGCTGAATCGGGGTCAGAGCCGTCTTCGCTACGCTACGCGGATCCGACCCTGATTCAGCTAGGCCATTTTTCGCTCAGGTGTGACAGTCTTTCGGTTTACTTTTTGGCTGGCTCGTCAGGTTTGCCGGCATTGCCCTCGATGTACGGCGACCACGGTTTGGCTTTCACCGGGCCGGGGGTCTTCCAGACCACGTTGAACTGGCCGTCGGCCTTGATCTCGCCAATGAACACGCTCTTGTGCAGGTGATGATTTTTCTCATCCATCTTGCTGACGATGCCGCTCGGTGCCTTGAAGGTCTGGCCGGCCATGGCGGCAATCACCTTGTCCACGTCGGTGCTCTTGGCTTTTTCAACCGCTTGTTTCCACATGTTGATGCCAATGTAGGTGGCTTCCATCGGGTCGTTGGTTAGCGGCTTGTCTTTGTGGCCAGCGATACCCTTGGCCTTGGCGTAGTCGCTCCACTTTTTGATGAATTCGGTGTTGCTTGGATTCTTGATGCTTTGGAAGTAATTCCAGGCCGCCAGGTGGCCTACCAACGGCTTGGTGTCAACCCCGCGCAGCTCTTCTTCACCCACGCTGAAGGCCACCACGGGTACGTCTTTGGCCTTCAGGCCGGCGTTGCCGAGTTCTTTGTAAAACGGCACGTTACTGTCACCATTGATGGTGGACACCACGGCGGTCTTGCCACCCGCTGAAAATTTCTTGATGTCAGCCACGATGGTCTGGTAATCGGAGTGGCCAAACGGCGTGTATTTCTCGTCGATATCGGTTTCCTTCACGCCTTTGGATTTCAGGTAAGCACGCAAGATTTTGTTGGTGGTGCGCGGGTAGACGTAATCGGTGCCCAGCAAGACCCAGCGCTTGGCGCCACCGCCGTCTTTGCTCATCAAATAGTCCACGGCCGGAATGGCTTGCTGGTTGGGCGCAGCGCCGGTGTAAAACACGTTTTTGGACAGCTCTTCACCTTCGTACTGCACGGGGTAGAACAGCAGGCCGTTCATCTCTTCGACCACCGGCAGCACCGACTTGCGGCTCACGCTGGTCCAGCAGCCAAAGATCACATCGACCTTGTCCTGCCCCAGCAACTGCTTGGTTTTTTCGGCAAACAGGGGCCAGTTACTGGCTGGGTCAACCACCACGGGCTCAAGCTTTTTGCCAAGCAGGCCGCCCTTGGCGTTGATCTCGTCAATGGCCATCAGCACGGTGTCTTTCAACACGGTTTCAGAAATGGCCATGGTG
>PFKL01000135.1 GCA_002784245.1 Comamonadaceae bacterium CG_4_10_14_3_um_filter_60_75 | reverse complement strand
ATGGATGGCGTGGACGACACCGGTTGCCGTGTTTTTTAGCTGCATTGCCCTTATGCTGTGTGGCATGACGCTGTGGGAGGTCAAGTCTCCCACGACCCTGCGGCGTGGATTTTTGCCGATGGCCACCACGCGGGGCGATCGGCTTTTCATCGGGCTGCTGTCTGCTGCCTATATCAACTTGGCGTTTGTCGGGCTTAGCGGTCGGTTGATGGTCTGGTTCAGCCTGGACGCAGAGCCATCCATTTGGATCAGTTTTGTACTTTCCATGCTCGCGTTGGCGGTGATCATGCGCAAAGCTTAGTGGTTGAAGAAATAAGGATCGGCTTGTTGTCCCCTGGAGCCGAAGCAGCCTTTGAATCAGGGGTCATACACATCTGAGGAGATTGATTATGAAGTTGCGATATAGCGCCTTGGCAGTGGCTCTCGCCTGCAGCGCGATGTCCAGTCTGGGTTGGGCCGACGAGGCGGCAGCCAAGAAGTGGATTGACAGTGAGTTCCAGCCGTCTACCTTGTCCAAGGACAAGCAGGCCGCTGAGATGAAATGGTTCATTGATGCCGCCAAAAAGCTCAAAGCCAAAGGTGTGAACGAAATTTCGGTGGTGTCAGAGACCATCACTACCCACGAATACGAATCCAAAACGCTGGCCAAAGCGTTCACCGAAATCACAGGGATCACCGTCAAGCACGACTTGATCCAAGAGGGCGACGTGGTTGAAAAACTGCAAACTTCGATGCAGTCGGGCAAGTCGATTTATGACGGCTGGATCAGTGACTCGGACTTGATTGGCACCCACTACCGCTACGGCAAGATCATGAATCTGACTGACTACATGGCCGGTGCTGGCAAGGAATACACCAATCCAGGACTGGATTTGAAAGACTTTATTGGTACCAGCTTCACCACGGCACCGGACAAAAAGCTCTATCAATTGCCGGATCAGCAGTTTGCCAACCTGTACTGGTTCAGGGCGGATTTGTTTGCACGTAAAGATTTGCAAGACAAGTTCAAAGCTAAATATGGTTACGACCTGGGGGTTCCATTGAATTGGAGCGCTTATGAAGACATTGCAGCGTTCTTCAGCGAAGATGTCAAAACCATTGATGGCAAGCCGATTTATGGTCACATGGATTACGGCAAAAAAGACCCTTCGCTGGGTTGGCGCTTTACCGATGCCTGGCTGTCCATGGCGGGCACAGCTGACAAGGGTATTCCCAACGGCATGCCGGTTGATGAGTGGGGTATCCGGGTGGGTGCTGACAAGTGCACGCCGGTAGGTGCCTCGGTCTCTCGCGGTGGGGCTACCAACTCACCAGCGGCGGTCTATGCATTGACCAAATATGTGGACTGGATGAAAAAGTACGCGCCCAAAGAGGCGAGCGGCATGACGTTTGGCGAGGCCGGCCCCGTGCCAGCCCAGGGTCAAATTGCGCAGCAAATTTTCTGGTACACCGCTTTCACGGCTGATATGGTGAAGCCTGGGCTGCCGGTGGTGAATGCCGATGGCACGCCCAAATGGCGCATGGCACCCGGTCCCAATGGCCCGTATTGGAAACAAGGCATGCAAAACGGCTACCAAGACGTAGGCTCCTGGACTTTCTTCAAAGGCCATGATGCCAATAAGACCGCAGCCGCCTGGCTGTATGCGCAGTTTGTGACGGCCAAGACGGTGTCGTTGAAGAAAACCATTGTTGGCCTGACACCTATTCGCGAGTCGGACATTCAGAGCAAGGCCATGACCGATATGGCTCCGAAGTTGGGTGGCCTGGTGGAGTTCTATCGCAGCCCGGCACGTGTTGCGTGGACGCCGACCGGCACCAATGTGCCCGACTATCCGAAGCTCGCGCAGCTCTGGTGGAAGAACGTGGCGGTGGCGGTAACAGGTGAGAAAACGCCACAACAGGCCATGGACAACCTGGCCGACGAAATGGATCAGGTGATGGCGCGCCTTGAACGTGCAGGTATGGCTAATTGCCCGCCCAAGCTCAATCCCAAAGGTGATCCTGCCAAGTACTTGAGTGATACCGGCGCGCCCTGGAAAAAATTGGCTAATGAAAAGCCAAAGGGTGAAACCATTGCTTATGACACGCTGTTGACCGCCTGGAAGAACGGCAAGGTGCGTTAATCGACGCTTTTAGATTGATGACTTTGTAAAAAAATGACCGTGTGAGCAGACTTGTCACACGGTCATTTTGTTCAATAACAAGTAATAGCAGCAGGATTTCTGAAGAGTTGCCTTTAATCAGAATCAAACACGCATGAATAGCTACGACACAACTCCTTTGTTGACCCAACGTGCAAATTTGCTTGCGCGTTTGCGCGCGCCAGTTGAATACGACATGGCCATCGTCGGCGGTGGTGCAACAGGGCTTGGCTTGGCGCTGGATGCTGCCGTGCGGGGCTTGCGGGTGGTTTTGGTGGATTCCCATGACTTTGCTAAAGGGACTTCGTCGCGTTCAACCAAGCTGGTTCACGGTGGTGTGCGCTATTTGGCGCAGGGCAACATTTCGCTTGTTCGGGAGGCCTTGCACGAGCGTACGCTTTTATTGCACAACGCGCCATATCTGGCGCAGCCGCTGCCGTTTGTGGTGCCTGCTTACCATTGGTGGGAAGCGCCTTTTTACGGTGTTGGGTTAAAAATGTATGACGTCCTGGCCGGGCAGGCGGGTTTGGGGGCGACAGAGTTTCTTGATCGCAGGCAAACCCTGGAGAATTTGCCGACCCTGCGCGAATCAGGGCTTAAAGGCGGCGTCAAATACTGGGACGGGCAATTTAATGATGCGCGCTTGGCGATTGCCTTGGCGCGTACGGCCGCGGCCCGCGGCGCGCTGCTGGTAAATTATTGTCGAGCGACAGAGCTCCTCTACAAGGACGGCGCTGTTGCGGGTCTGGTGTGCCAAGACCAGATTAACGATGGCGAATTTCATATTCATAGCCGTTGTGTCGTCAATGCCACAGGTGTTTGGGTTGACGAGTTGCGGCAGAAAGACGGACTCTCGGTACCGGCAAAAAATGGCCAGACAACGCAGGTGATGGTCGCACCCAGTCAGGGTGTGCACATGGTGGTTGACAGGGAATTTCTTGACGCTGACGCCGCGCTGATGGTGCCCAAGACATCGGATGGCCGGGTGCTTTTCGCGGTGCCTTGGCTGGGCAAAGTGATATTGGGTACCACCGATACACCACGCCATGACCTGGACCTTGAACCTACGGCATTTGATGAAGAAATCGAATTCATCTTGCACGAGTCCGGGCGCTACCTGCGACGCCCGCCGAAGCGGTCAGACGTCAAGAGCCTTTGGGTCGGTTTGAGGCCTTTGGTGAAACCGCCCCAGGATGAGGGCAATAACACCAAGACCTTGAGTCGAGAGCACACCATTTTGGTCAGTCGCAGCGGCTTGGTGACGGTCACGGGCGGCAAATGGACAACCTATCGCGCTATGGCAGAGGATGTGCTCGACAAGTGTGCCGAGGCGGGATTAGTTGAGGCAACCGCCAAAGGTCAGACGCAAAGGCTGTTGCTGGTCGGCGCTGATGGTGTCGAAAGGCCAATTCGCCCCATCTCTGAGGCGCCGGGTTGGCACTCTTACGGTAATGAACAGGGTTTTGTGCGCCAACTGTCGGGCGCAGACGATGTGCTGTGTGCCGGGTTGACCGGCGCGATGGTCCGTTTTGCTGTTCATCATGAATACGCACTCAGGGTTGAAGACGTTTTGGCCAGGCGTTCGCGCCTGCTGTTTCTCGATGCGCGCATGGCCATTGATTTAGCGGGAACTGTGGCCGACATCATGAAGAGCGAGGGGGCGGCGGCGCCTGATGTCGAGGGCTTTGCCGCGCTGGCGAGTAACTATTTACTCCAACCCTGAAAAAATATTTGCAAAGCTCTCGATTTCAGGGCATAATACGAGGCTTCGCTCGAAAGAGTGTGAAGTGTCTGCCCAAAAGTTAACGGTGCGAGTGGTTTGCGCCGGGTGCTACGGGCCCAAGACTGACCAGAATGTCAAGTTCTGGTGCAAGTTGGGAAATTTAAAAATGATCCAAACCGAATCTCGACTCGAAGTCGCCGATAACACCGGTGCGAAGTCCGTTCTGTGCATCAAGGTGCTCGGCGGGTCAAAGCGTCGCTACGCCAGCGTGGGCGACATTATCAAAGTGAGCATCAAGGAAGCAGCGCCGCGTGGTCGTGTCAAAAAAGGCGACGTGTACAGCGCTGTGGTCGTTCGTACGGCCAAGGGTATTCGCCGCAATGACGGCTCACTGGTGAAATTTGACGGCAATGCAGCAGTTTTGCTCAATGCCAAGTTGGAGCCGATCGGCACCCGAATCTTTGGCCCGGTGACGCGTGAATTGCGCACCGAGAAGTTCATGAAGATCGTGTCGCTGGCACCTGAAGTTTTGTAAGGACATCACCATGAATAAAATTCGCAAAGGCGACGATGTCATCGTGCTCGCAGGGCGCGACAAAGGCAAACGCGGCAAGGTGACGCTGCGTAAAGACGACTCCCACCTCGTGGTAGAGGGTGTCAACATGGTCAAGAAGCATGCCAAGCCCAACCCGATGAAGGGCGAGGCTGGCGGCATCGTTGAAAAAACCATGCCGATTCACCAGTCCAATGTCGCCATCTTCAATGTGGCAACCGGCAAGGCGGATCGGGTGGGTATCAAGTTGCAGGCAGATGGCAAACGCGTTCGCGTTTACAAGTCCAGCGGCGAAGAAATCAAGGTGGCATGAACATGGCTCGTTTGCAACAAATTTTCCGGGAAAAATTGGCTCCCGAACTCATGGCCAAATTTGGTTACAAATCGCCGATGGAAGTCCCTCGTCTGACAAAAATCACCCTCAATATGGGTGTGAGTGAAGCGGTTGCTGACAAGAAAGTCATGGACCACGCAGTTGATGATTTAGGCAAGATTGCTGGCCAAAAACCTGTCGTCACAATGTCCAAGAAGGCGATTGCCGGGTTCAAGATTCGTGAAAACCAGGCGATTGGCTGCATGGTGACCTTGCGCGGTGCCCATATGTACGAATTCCTTGACCGTTTTGTCACCGTCGCTCTGCCGCGTGTGCGCGACTTCCGCGGGATATCCGGGCGTTCGTTTGATGGCCGTGGCAACTACAACATTGGCGTCAAGGAACAAATTATTTTTCCTGAGATTGAGTACGACAAGGTCGACGCCTTGCGCGGTCTCAATATCAGCATCACGACAACGGCGAAGACCGACGACGAGTGCAAGGCGCTGCTCGCTGGTTTTCGTTTCCCCTTCAAGAACTGAGGTGATCTGTGGCTAAGATGGCTTTAATCGAGCGCGAGCTCAAAAGAGACAAACTGGTTGCCAAGTACGCAAAGAAACATGCGGAATTGAAGGCGATTTCCAATGACGCCAAGCGCTCTGATGAAGAGCGTGCTGCTGCCCGTCAGAGTTTGCAGATGCTGCCTCGTAACGCGAACCCGACGCGTCAGCGTAATCGCTGTGCGATCACCGGACGCCCACGTGGCACTTTTGCGCAGTTTGGCTTGGCGCGCGCAAAGATTCGTGAAATGGCATTTGCTGGCGAGATCCCCGGCATTGTCAAGGCTAGCTGGTAAGCGGCAGGAGACAAGATATGAGCATGAGTGATCCGATCGCCGACCTGTTGACGCGCATTCGTAATGCGCAGATGGTGGCCAAAACTTCCGTTCGCGTTCCTTCTTCCAAGGTGAAGGTGGCGATTACCCAAGTCCTGAAAGACGAAGGTTACATTGATGCATTCAAGGTCAATAACGTTGACGGCAAGCAAGAGCTTGAAATTGCACTGAAATATTACGCTGGGCGCCCAGTAATTGAGCGCATTGAGCGTGTCAGCCGTCCTGGTTTGCGTGTTTACCGCGGAAGCGGCGCGATTCCGCAAGTTCAAAATGGTTTGGGTGTTGCCATTGTGACAACCCCCAAGGGTGTCATGACTGACCGCAAGGCACGCGCCACCGGGGTTGGTGGTGAAGTACTGTGCTACGTCGCCTGATGCATGACACTGAGGAGTAATAGAACATGTCTCGTATTGGAAAAATGCCCGTTGTCATTCCTGCTGGTGTTGAGGTGGTACTTGGTGAACATCAAGTCAGCGTCAAAGGCACCGGTGGTGCCTTGACTGTCGCGCAGAACAGCCTGGTGAATATCATCAGCGAAGGCGGAGAGGTCAGCTTCAAGGCGGCCAACGATTCGCGTGAAGCAGATGCCATGTCGGGCACATTGCGCCAGTTGGTCAATAACATGGTTGTTGGCGTCAGCAAAGGTTTTGAGAAAAAACTCACTCTCATCGGTGTGGGCTACAAAGCGCAAGCGCAAGGCAAGAAGCTCAACCTGGTGGTTGGTTATTCGCATCCCGTTGACAAGGAAATGCCTGAGGGTGTTTCGGTTGCAACCCCGACGCCCACTGAGATCGTCATTAAAGGAGCCGACCGCCAGCGCGTTGGCCAGGTTGCCGCTGAAATTCGTGCCATTCGTCCGCCAGAACCTTACAAAGGCAAGGGCATTCGCTACGCGGACGAAAAAGTTGCGATCAAAGAAACCAAGAAGAAGTAAGGAGCCGCATCATGTTGAACAAAAAAGAACAGCGTCTTCGTCGAGCTCGCCAAACGCGTATTCGCATTGCCAATCAAGGCGTCGCGCGCTTGACCGTCCATCGCACCAATTTGCACATTTATGCCAGCGTCATTTCTGGCGACGGAGCAAAGGTTTTGGTGACTGCTTCGACGGCTGAGGCAGAGGTGCGCCAGGTCTTGGGTGGCTCTGGCAAGGGTGGTAATGTTGCTGCAGCGCAAATCATTGGTAAGCGAGTCGCTGAAAAGGCCAAGGCTGCTGGTGTTGAAAAAGTGGCATTCGACCGTGCTGGGTTTGCATTCCACGGTCGCGTTAAGGCATTGGCTGAGTCGGCTCGTGAAGCCGGCTTGCAGTTTTAAGCAGATCGGAAAAAAAGATGGCTAAAGTACAGGCAAAAATGCAAGGTAAGGCAGACGGTCCCGAGGACGGTTTGCGCGAGAAGATGATCGCGATCAACCGCGTGACCAAGGTGGTCAAGGGTGGTCGCATCCTCGGCTTTGCAGCGCTGACGGTGGTTGGCGATGGTGATGGCACTGTGGGCATGGGCAAGGGTAAATCCAAGGAAGTTCCTGCCGCTGTCCAGAAGGCCATGGAAGAAGCCCGCCGTAACATGAGCAAGATGGCGCTTAAAAACGGTACCCTGCACCACACGGTAGTTGGCCACCACGGTGCCGCGTCAGTCATGATGGCGCCCGCACCCAAAGGTACTGGCATTATTGCTGGTGGTCCTATGCGCGCCGTTTTCGAAGTGCTGGGCATCACCGATATCGTTGCCAAGAGTCACGGCTCCAGCAATCCCTACAACATGGTTCGTGCCACCCTCAATGCGTTGTCGCATGCGACAACGCCGTCGGTTGTGGCTGCCAAGCGCGGCAAAACAGTTGAAGAACTGTTTGCTTGAACGGAGTACACGCAATGACCACCGCAAAAAAAGTAACCGTACAGTTAGTGCGTAGCCCGATCGGTTGCGCTCAATCGCACCGGGCAACCGTTCGAGGCTTGGGGCTGCGCAAGATTCGCAGTACCTCCGAACTCGTCGACACACCTGAGGTGCGCGGCATGATTAACAAGATCAGTTATCTGGTCAAGGTGCTCTAAGAGGTTCATGATGGAATTGAATGGCATTAAACCCGCTAACGGTGCAAAGCACGCCAAGCGGCGCGTTGGTCGCGGTATCGGCTCTGGTCTTGGTAAGACCGCTGGGCGTGGACACAAGGGTCAGAAGTCGCGCGCTGGCGGCTACCACAAGGTGGGCTTTGAAGGCGGACAAATGCCGATGCAACGTCGTTTGCCCAAGCGTGGATTCAAATCAGCTTTGCTGAAGTTCAACGCCGAAGTTACCTTGGGTGCGCTCAATCAGCTCGATGTAGCTGATGTAGACCTGTTGGTGCTCAAGCGATCGGGCTTGGTGGGCGAGCTGGCCAAGGTGGTCAAGGTCATCAAGACCGGCGAGTTGACCAAGGCTTTCAAGCTGACCGGTATCGGCGCTACTGCAGCAGCCAAGCTGGCAATCGAAGCCGCTGGTGGTTCTCTGGCTTGAAGTATCTGATCGGATCGTTATAAGTGGCCACTCTCTCTGCATCTGCTGCAAAAACCGACAAGTACGGCGACCTGCGTCGTCGGCTGGTGTTTTTGCTTTTGGCACTGGTGGTGTACCGTGTTGGTGCGCATATTCCTGTGCCTGGTATCGATGCGGCCCAGTTGCAGCAATTTTTCAAGGGCCAGCAAGGCGGTATTTTGGGCATGTTCAACATGTTCTCAGGCGGGGCCTTGTCCCGGTTCACCATTTTCGCTTTGGGCATCATGCCGTACATCTCGGCGTCGATCATCATGCAGTTGATGGGTTACGTACTGCCGGCTTTTGAGCAGCTCAAAAAAGAAGGTGAAGCAGGGCGTCGCAAGATTACCCAGTACACCCGGTACGGCACACTGGGATTGGCACTGTTTCAGTCACTTGGCATTGCGGTTGCGCTTGAAAGCTCAGCTGGCTTGGTGGTCTCACCAGGTTTTGGTTTTCGTATGACTGCGGTGGTTACCCTGACTGCTGGAACCTTGTTTTTGATGTGGCTTGGCGAGCAGATCACCGAGCGCGGCTTGGGCAATGGCATTTCTATCTTGATCTTTGCTGGTATTGCTGCGGGCTTGCCCAACGCGATTGGTGGACTGCTTGAGCTGGTGAGAACTGGTGCGATGAGTATCATCGTTTCGCTGTTCATCATTGTCCTGGTCGGTTTGGTGACCTACTTTGTTGTGTTTGTCGAGCGTGGTCAGCGAAAGATTTTGGTGAATTACGCCCGTCGCCAAGTTGGTAACAAGGTGTATGGTGGCCAGTCTTCCCATTTGCCGTTGAAGCTGAATATGGCGGGTGTGATCCCCCCCATTTTCGCTTCGTCGATCATTTTGTTGCCGGCGACAGTGGTGGGTTGGTTTACCGCGGGCGATTCAATGCGTTGGTTAAAAGATATCGCTGGTTCATTGACACCGGGACAGCCGATTTACGTCATGCTGTACGCCGCAGCGATCATCTTCTTTTGCTTTTTCTATACCGCTCTGGTGTTCAACAGTAAGGAAACGGCCGAAAACCTGAAGAAGAGTGGTGCGTTTGTTCCTGGTATCCGCCCTGGTGACAACACTGCCAAGTACATCGACAAGATACTGCTTCGGCTGACCTTTATCGGTGCCATTTATATCACGCTGGTCTGTCTATTACCTGAGTTCCTGATTTTGAAGTACAACGTCCCATTCTATTTTGGTGGTACATCATTGCTGATTATTGTTGTTGTGACGATGGACTTTAT
This sequence comes from Comamonadaceae bacterium CG_4_10_14_3_um_filter_60_75, assembly GCA_002784245.1. GTDB lineage: Bacteria > Pseudomonadota > Gammaproteobacteria > Burkholderiales > Burkholderiaceae_C > Rhodoferax. Next base: position 3,521 of record PFKL01000135.1, on the reverse strand, counting down.
GGCCCAGGTTCAAAACTACCTGATGTCGCAGCAGTATGAATCCTTGTTGAAAAAGGCGAATTTCAAGGCCTCTTGAGATGATGATTTATGGCTAAAGATGATGTCATTCAAATGCAGGGCGAGATTGTTGAGAATCTACCCAACGCGACGTTCCGGGTCAAGCTAGAAAATGGCCATGTGGTTCTGGGGCACATCTCTGGAAAGATGCGTATGCACTACATACGCATTCTTCCAGGCGACAAGGTGACGGTGGAGTTGACACCCTACGATTTGTCACGTGCACGGATCGTCTTCCGGGCCAAGTGAGTTGTTTTTTAATGAATTGTTTAGGAGAGTGAAATGAAGGTTTCGGCTTCGGTTAAGAAAATTTGCCGTAACTGCAAAATCATCCGTCGCAAGGGCGTGGTTCGTGTGATCTGTACCGATCCACGTCACAAACAGCGTCAGGGTTAATTGCAAGAGTTATAGAGGATCAAAATGGCACGTATCGCTGGTATTAATATTCCGCCGCAAAAGCATTCTGAAATTGGCTTGACTGCCATTTTTGGTGTCGGTCGTAGTCGCGCTCGCAAAATTTGCGAAGCCTGTGGCGTTGACTACACCAAGAAAATCAAGGACTTGACAGATGCTGAACTAGAAAAACTTCGTGATGAAGTTGGTAAGTTCACTATCGAGGGTGATTTGCGTCGTGAAACCACGATGAACATCAAGCGACTGATGGACATTGGCTGCTACCGCGGCTTCCGACATCGTCGTGGCTTGCCGGTGCGCGGTCAGCGCACGCGCACCAACGCCCGCACCCGCAAGGGTCCACGTAAGGCTGCCGCTTCGCTTAAAAAATAAAATTTTGAAGGATAACCATGGCAAAAGCTCCCGCCAATAACGCAGCGCAACGCGTCCGCAAAAAAGTCCGCAAGAATGTCGCTGACGGTATTGCGCACGTTCATGCTTCGTTCAACAACACCATCATCACGATCACTGACCGTCAGGGGAACTCGCTAGCCTGGGCGTCTTCTGGCGGCCAAGGCTTTAAAGGTTCTCGCAAGTCGACACCGTTTGCAGCTCAGGTGGCGTCAGAAGTTGCTGGTCGTGCGGCAATCGAGCAAGGTATCAAGAACCTTGACGTTGAAATCAAAGGACCGGGCCCTGGTCGCGAGTCGTCGGTGCGTGCACTGGCTGCTCTCGGGATTCGCGTCAACATGATTGCTGACGTGACACCGGTGCCACACAACGGTTGCCGCCCGCAAAAGCGCCGTCGCATCTGATTTTTTAAACCAAGCCCACCGCCACGGTATGACCACTGTGGCTCCCGCGTTTCGCGGTAGTTGATTAAAAGGATTTTCAAGTGGCACGTTACCTCGGCCCCAAGGCCAAACTCTCCCGCCGTGAAGGCACAGACCTGTTCCTCAAAAGCGCTCGTCGCTCCATTGCAGACAAGGTCAAATTCGATTCCAAACCTGGCCAGCACGGCCGCACCTCTGGTGCACGTACGTCTGACTACGGCTTGCAACTGCGCGAGAAACAAAAAGTCAAGCGGATGTATGGCGTGCTCGAAAAGCAATTCCGCCGCTATTTTGAGGAAGCCGATCGCCGCAAGGGCAATACGGGTGCCAATTTGTTGTCGTTGCTGGAAACGCGTCTGGACAACGTTGTCTATCGCATGGGTTTTGGTTCAACCCGTGCTGAGGCACGGCAGTTGGTGTCGCACAAGGCCATCACCGTTAACGGCAAGCCGGTGAACATACCTTCGTTCATGGTCAAGGTGGGTGATGTGGTTGCAGTGCGCGAAAAATCGGCCAAGCAGAACCGCGTTGTTGAAGCTTTGCAATTGGCTCAGCAAGTAGGGATGCCCGCCTGGGTTGAGGTCAATGCCGACAAGGCTGAAGGTGTGCTAAAGGCTGTGCCTGATCGCGATCAGTTCGCTGCAGATGTCAACGAATCCCTGATCGTCGAGTTGTATTCACGTTAACCTGAATTTGTTTCGTGCCCGAACCAAACGCCAGCGTTGGCTTTTGGTTGTGTCGTCAGCCTTACCGATGTAACGAGTCGGGGGTATTGAGAGGAAATTTCATGCAAAGTAGTTTGTTAAAGCCAAAAGCAGTTCAGGTCGAGCAACTTTCCGCGCACCGCGCCAAGGTTGTGCTGGAGCCGTTCGAGCGCGGTTACGGTCACACACTGGGCAATGCCCTGCGTCGCGTCCTGTTGTCGTCCATGCCAGGTTACGCCCCAACTGAGGTTACGATTGCTGGTGTGTTGCACGAGTACTCATCCATTGATGGAGTGCATGAAGACGTTGTCAACATCTTGCTTAACCTCAAAGGTGTGGTCTTCAAGCTGCACAACAGAGACGAAGTGACCCTGAGCTTGCGCAAAGACACCGAAGGCGTTGTCAGTGCAGCAGACATCCAGACGCCGCATGACGTGGAGATTATCAATCCGGATCACGTCATCGCCAATTTGTCGTTCGGCGGCAAGCTCGACATGCAGATCAAGGTCGAAAAAGGCCGTGGTTATGTGCCGGGAACGATGCGCCGTCATGGCGATGAGCCCACCAAGTCCATCGGCCGGATCGTCCTCGATGCGTCTTTTTCGCCTGTGCGTCGGGTCAGCTACATCGTTGAAAGTGCACGTGTTGAGCAACGTACCGATTTGGATAAGCTGATTCTTGATATCGAGACCAATGGTGCCATCTCTGCGGAAGACGCGGTGCGCGCCTCGGCCAAAATTCTGGTGGAACAGCTGGCTGTGTTTGCACAGCTTGAAGGTGGCGACGTCGACGCCATTGTTTCCACAGCTGCCCGCGGTAGCGCCCAGTTCGATCCGGTGTTGCTGCGTCCAGTCGATGAGCTCGAACTCACCGTCCGCTCGGCCAACTGTCTTAAGGCGGAAAATATTTACTACATCGGTGATCTGATTCAGCGTACCGAAAATGAACTGCTAAAGACGCCGAACCTCGGCCGAAAGTCTCTCAACGAAATCAAGGAAGTGCTTGCTTCACGCGGGCTCACTCTTGGTATGAAACTCGAAAGCTGGCCACCAGCTGCGCTCGAGAAGCGTTAATCTAGCGCGCCCCGGGCAGTACCTGATACGGCTGCCTGCACTAAACAAAGGAAATTACCATGCGTCACGGACTAGGACTACGTAAACTCAACCGCACATCGTCTCATCGCTTGGCGATGTTGCGCAATATGATGAATTCACTCATTGAGCATGAAGTCATCAAGACTACGCTGCCCAAAGCCAAAGAGCTGCGCAGCGTTATCGAACCCATGATCACCTTGGCCAAGGAGGCCAGCCTCGCCAACCGTCGTCTGGCGTTTGACCGGCTGCGTGATCGCGATAGCGTCACCAAGTTGTTCAATGAACTTGGTCCCCGCTTCAAGACCCGTCCTGGCGGCTACACACGCATCTTGAAAATGGGATTTCGCGTTGGTGACAATGCGCCAATGGCCTTGGTCGAACTGGTTGATCGACCTGTCGCCACTGAGCCTGCTGTCGAGACAACAGCGCAATAGGTTATA
>PFKL01000146.1 GCA_002784245.1 Comamonadaceae bacterium CG_4_10_14_3_um_filter_60_75 | reverse complement strand
CTGGCCGCCGGTTTGGGCGCCGGTGCCGGCGGCAACGTAGGTGAATCGTTGATCGGCACCAGGCTGCTGGGGGCGGGTTGGTTGGCTTGCAGGCCAGCGCTCATCAGGTCGTAGCGGTCGAGCGACAAGCGGTCTGCGTCGCGCGCGTCGCGCACCACCACGGGACGCAAAAACACCATCAGGTTGGTTTTCTTGCGCGTGCGTGCCTCGCTCTTGAACAGGTTGCCAAACAAAGGCACGTCGCCCAGGCCGGGCACCTTTTCGGCGTTGCCCGAGTATTCGTCTTGCAGCAGGCCACCCAGCACCACGATGTTGCCGTCTTCAACCAACACGTTGGATTCGATCGTGCGCTTGTTGGTGGTTGGGCCGTTGACGGCGTTCACGGTGGAGGCCAGTACGCTGGAGACCTCCTGGTAAATGGCCAGCTTGACGGTGCCGTTTTCGCTGATCTGCGGCTTGACCTTGAGCGTCAGGCCCACGTCCTTGCGCTCGATGGTCTGAAACGGATTGACCGTGCCACCATTATTGTTGCCCGTGTTGGTGAACTGGCCAGTGACAAACGGCACGTTCTGACCGATGACGATCTTGGCTTCTTCGTTGTCCAGGGTGAGCAGATTGGGCGTTGAGAGTACATTGCCGCTGCCGGAATCTTCCAGAAAGCGTGCCAGAAAGCCCAGCACATACACGCCGTTGGTGCGCTGCGCCGCGCCAATGTTCAAGCCGCGCGCCGGGGCTACCGCGCCACTGGCCCCAGCGGTGGCCAGGTTGATGATGTTTTTGCCACCAACGCCAAAGTTGCTGCCCAACAAGCCAACGACGCCGTCACCGGCATTGCCCAGGGGACCTTGCCACTGGATGCCAAACTCGGCCGCCTTGTCGACACTGACCTCGGCGATCAGGCTCTCGACGAACACCTGGGCGCGGCGCGCGTCGAGCTTGTCGATGACCGCGCGCAGCTGGCGAAACTGCGGTTCGGGCGCGGTGATGATGAGCGCGTTGGTGGCGGCGTCGGCCTGGATCTGGCCGCCGGTGGCGCTACCCGCTGCGGCTTGTGCTGCTGCGGCGCTGCCAGCGGCCGCGCCGGTGGGTGCGCTGGGTGTGGCATTGCTGCTGATGGCCGCGCGCAGGGTGGTGGCGAGCTTGGTGGCGTCGGCATTCTTGAGGTACACCACATGGATATTGCCGCTGGCACCGTTGTTGCCAACGACCGCATCGGGCCGGTCGAGCTTGGCCACCAGTGAGCGCACCAGCGCCAGTTGCGCCGCGTTGGCAGTGCGCACGATCAGCGCGTTGGAGCGCGGCTCCGCCAGCAAAATGGTCTTGAACTCGGTGTTTGCCGCCGCTGGCGCGCCCACAGCCGCACTGCTGCCCAGCAAGCGCGTCACCAGCGGCGCCAGATCGGTGGCAATGGCGTGCTGCAGCGGGATGATTTCCAGGTCGCTGGCATTGGCCACGTCCATGGCAGCGATGATGCGCCCGAGTCGACGCAAGTTGTCGGCATAGTCGGTAATCACCAGCGAATTGCTGCCCGGGTTGGCGTTGATGGTGTTGTTGGGGCTGATCAACGGGCGCAGCACCGGCACCAAGTTGTTGGCCGACTCAAAGTTGAGCCTGAAGATTTGCGTGGCGATCTGGTTGCCACTGGCCACCGCCTGGCCGTCGGGCTCGTCGACCGTGACGGCAGCGCTTTGCAGCTTGGCCTCGGCCTCGGGCACCACCTTGTAAAGCCCGGCGGACTCCACCAACGTGAAGCCCTGCAAACGCAGCGCCGACACAAACTGACCCAGCGCAGCAGCACGGCTGACGGGTTTGTCAGTGACCAGCGTGAGCGTGCCCTTGACGCGCGGGTCGACCACCACGTTGCGGCCAGTGATGCTGGCAAAGGTGCGTGCCACCGCTTCAATCTCGGCCCCTTGGAAGTTCAGGCTGATCCCGGTGTCGGCCTTCGTAGCGGTTGCCGGTTGCGCCAGAACATTTACAGGAAATAGGCCTGTAGCCCATGTAAATAAAGCGCAAGCAGCTATTGAAAAAATAGTTTGCTTGAAGCCTGAGGTTGGCGGGTGTGTCATGTTTGTTCAACCTACTTTGATGATGGAGCGCGCGCCCTCGCGTCGCCCGATGATGGCCAACAGATTGGCCAGGACTTCTTGAGACTCAGGCGCGGCGGCGGCCTCGCCAACAAAACGCAAGCGCCCGCCCACCCACTGCCCCTGGCCCGAGAGCTGCAGCGCACCACTCAAGGTGGACAGGCGCAATTCAGGCACCTGGCCACCCTGGACGCTGACGCGGTAGCTGCCCATCGGGCGCAGCGTCGACAGGCGCGACGACACCTCTAGCGCGTCAAGCTGGGCGCTGCCGGCCATCTGCAGGCGCCCGGCCGACCAGGTCAGCACCAGCGCGCGGGTGCTCAGGCTTAATTGGCCTTGCGCGGCGATTGTGTTCCAGGGCGTGCCCAGGCCAGCAAGTAGCAGCGCTGGCCATTGCGATGTGCTGTCAGAGGCGCTCAAGCGCGTGCCGGCCCAGCGCGGCACCAGCGTCCAGCGCCAGGGCTGGGGCAGACAGCAGTCGGCGCTCAGCTGCAAAACCAGGCCCACGCCCGGACTTGCCGCCGGATGCAAGCGCCACTGCAGCCGCCCGGGCAGGGAGGCTGCGGCCTCGCTACCCAAACCGCCGGTCAGGGTCAGTCGCGCCGAGCCACGCCACAGCGTGCCACGGGCGTCTTGCAACAGCACCTGCCCGGCGCTGGCCTGCCGCACGGCCTGCGCCAGCCAGCGCGCCGGCAAGAACAGCAGCACCGCCAGCAGCAAGCCCAGCACGGCCCCGGATGCCGCCCAGCCCCACGGCGCGCGGGCGCCCAGGCGGTTGGCAAATTGGCGGGATGCGCTGGGTTGAAGCATCTTCGGACTCTGGGGAGCGCGCTTACTGCGCAGGCAGCGTGAACACCAGTGTGCCGTCCCAGCCCGTGCCCACGCGCTTGAGGTGCGCTTCGGTCGGCACCAGATGCGCGTTTTGCCGGCTGGCCGACAGACATTGCGCCAGCGCCTGCGCATCCGCGCCTTTGAGCGTGGCAGTGAGCCGGTCCATTTGCGTGGCCACCTGCACACGGATGCCCAAGGGTTTGAGCGCGGCATCCAGCGCGTGCCGGGCGGCAGCAGCATCCAGCGTCGGCAGCGCTTGCAGGGCACGTGCCTGCGCCTGCAAGCCCAGCATCTGCTGCAACTGGGCATCGATCTGTTGCTGCTGCGCCGGGGCGCTGCGCCACACGTTCAGCGCTGGTGCCAGCGCCAGCCACCACAGCAAGGCCGCGCCAACAACAACCGCGGCCAGCCCCAGGCTGCGTTGCTCGCGCCGGGAGGCGCGCTGCCAGCTGGCCGTCAAGGCTTGCAGCGCGCTCATCGGGTGGCCTCCGCACGAATCAGCCATTGATCGCCCTGCAATCGTGCCGTCAAGCCGCGCGCACGCAAGCCGTCAATCACCCGCTGCTGGGCATCTGCTGCCATCGCCGGGCCACTCAGGCGGAGTTCATTTGCTGCGTAATCAATAGCTATTGGCACATAACCAACAGGCGCTAGAGCCGAAAATAATGACAAAACAGTTTCAAGGTCAGCCACTGAACCCGTGCCGCGCGAACGCTCTAAGGCCGCCACTTCCCGCGCCATCTGCAGCGGCGCATCAACCACCACCGGCA
>PFKL01000094.1 GCA_002784245.1 Comamonadaceae bacterium CG_4_10_14_3_um_filter_60_75 | reverse complement strand
CGCATGCGCCAGCTGATGTTGCAGCTGCGTGAGGGCGCCACCCCGCCGGGCACCGCCTTTGGCGTCAATCTGGTGGACGTGGTCAAGCGGGTGCAGGCGGTGGCGACGGCGCGCGGACGCACGCTTGAACTGGCGGCACTGGAGCCGCTCAAGGCGCGCGGGCACGATGAGCGGTTGGAGCGCATCATCGGCCACGTGGTGCAAAACGCGTTTGACGCCACCGATGTGGCTGGCCGGGTGTCGATCGCTCTGGTGCGCGACGGCGGGCGCGCCAAGGTGGTGGTGACCGATACCGGGCACGGCATGACGCCCGAATTTATCCGCGACCGACTGTTCAAGCCCTTTCAGACGACCAAACAGGCGGGCATGGGCATTGGCGCCTTTGAGAGCTACCAGTATGTGCAGGAATTGGGTGGCAAGATTGAGGTGCAAAGCGAAATTGACAAGGGAACCACGGTAAGCTTGCTGCTGCCTCTGTTTGAAACGTCAAAAAATACCGAACTTCATTCCATGGAACCTGCATGAGCTCAGAAAAATCGCGTCCCCTGCTGATTGTCGAAGACGATTTGTCGCTGCAAAAGCAGATCAAATGGTCGCTCGACAAGTTTGAGTCGGTGGTGGCCAGCGACCGCGAATCGGCGCTAGCGCAGCTGCGCAAGGCTCTGCCGGCGGTGGTGACGATGGATCTGGGTCTGCCGCCTGACGCTGACAGCGTGTCAGAGGGCTTCAAGCTGCTCGAACAGATCATGGCGTTTGATTCCGACATCAAAGTGATTGTGCTGACCGGGCAAAACGACCAGAACAACGCGCTGCGCGCGGTGGCCATGGGCGCGTATGACTTTTTCGCCAAGCCGTTCGAGCCCGAATTGCTGAACCTGACGGTCGAGCGCGCCTTCAGGCTGTTTGAACTGCAGGCCGAGAACAAGCGCCTGCGTGCCATGAGCCAGCCCGACGCACTGGCGGGCTTGACCACGCGTGACCCGGCCATGCTGCGCATCTGCCGCACCATTGAAAAAGTGGCCAGCAGCAACGCCACCGTGATGTTGCTGGGCGAAAGCGGCACCGGCAAAGAGGTGCTCGCGCGCGGCCTGCACCAGGCCTCACCGCGGCGCAACGAGAAATTTGTCGCCATCAATTGCGCCGCCATTCCTGAAAATCTGCTCGAAAGCGAATTGTTCGGCTACGAAAAAGGCTCGTTCACCGGGGCTGCCAAGACCACTATTGGCAAGATTGAAAGCGCCAACGGCGGCACCTTGATGCTTGATGAAATTGGCGATCTGCCCTTTCAGTTACAGGCCAAGCTGCTACGATTTTTGCAAGAACGGGTGGTTGAGCGCATTGGCGGGCGGCAAGAGATACCGGTCGACGTGCGCATCATCTGCGCGACCCACCAGGACTTGCAGGCGCTGACCGCTGAAAGCCGGTTCCGGGAAGATTTGTACTACCGCCTGGCTGAAATCGTCGTCAACATCCCACCGTTGCGCGAGCGCATTGGCGACCCGGCGCTGCTGGCGCATGCGTTTGTGCGGCGCTTTGCCCAGGCGCAAAACCGTGGCTCGCTGAGCCTGAGTGATGACGCGGTGCGGGCCATTGAGCTGCACCCCTGGCCCGGTAACATCCGCGAGCTTGAGAACTGCATCAAGCGTGCCACCATCATGGCCGACGGCAATCAGATCACTGCGGAAGACGTGGGCCTGCGCCCGGCGGCGCTGGATGGCGTTGATGCATCGCTGGATTTGCGCGTGGTGCGCGAGAATGCCGAAAGAGCGTCGATCATGGCGGCCATGGGCCGCGTCAACGGCAACGTGCTCAAAGCCGCCGAGCTGCTGGGCGTCAGCCGGCCGACGCTGTACGATCTGATGCACCGGCTCGGTTTGAAGCGAATTGACTGAATTTCTAGGGACCACCATGACACATAAAAAAATGCGCGCTGGCGCTGCTGCCTCACTGCTGTTGCTGAGCCTGCTGCTGGGCGCTTGTGGCGACAAGCCTGAAGCGATGATCGCCTCGGCCAAAGATTACCTGGCCAAGAACGACCCCAAAGCTGCGGCCATCCAGATCAAAAACGCGCTGCAAAGCGCGCCCGACATGCCTGAGGCGCGCTATCTGCTGGGCAAGGCGCTGCTGGAAAGCGGCGACCCCGTGGGCGCCGAGACCGAGTTGCGCAAGGCGCTCGACCTGAAACACCCGCAAGACCAGGCGCTGCCCCTGATGGCCAACGCGTTGCTGGCGCAAGGGCAGGCGAAAAAACTCACCGAGGAATTTGGCAAAACCACACTGACCGATGCTGCGGCCAACGCCGGTTTCCAGACTGCGCTGGCGGCAGCGTTTGCCCAGCAGGGCCAAGCTGGCCCGTCGCAGGCGGCATTGACCGCCGCACTGGCGTCTGACCCGAACTACGCGCCAGCCAAGATTGTGCAAGCGCGCCAATTGGCGGGCCAAAGAGATTTTGACGGCGCGCTGGCGCTGACCGAAGAAGTGCTGGCCAAGGCGCCTAAAAACCATGAGGCCTGGAAGCTCAAGGGCGACCTGTTGCGCTACGTCAAAAACCAGCCCGAGCAAGCGCTGGAGGCCTACCGCATGGCGGTGGAAGCCAAGCCCGACTTTTTGGCAGGCTATGCGGCCGTCGTCACCCTGTTGATGCAAGACAACAAGCTCGATGAGGCCGCCAAACAGGTCGAGCAGCAGGCCAAGCTGTTCCCCAGCCACCCGCAAACCAGGTATTTTCAGGCGCAACTGGCTTACCAGAAGAAAGATTTCAAGGGCGCGCGTGAACTGGCGCAGCAGGTACTGCGCAGTGTGCCCAACAATCCGCAAGGCTTGCAGCTGGCGGGGGCCATAGAACTGCAATTGAACTCGCCCCTGCAGGCCGAAGCGTATTTGAACAAGGCGCTGCAAGCGGTGCCCGACCTGGCGCTGGCGCGGCGCCTGCTGACGATGATTTACCTGCGCTCGGGCCAGGCTGCCAAGGCGCTGGCCACCCTGACGCCAGGCTTGAGGCGGGATTACGTCGACCCCCAGCTGTATGCGGTGGCCGGTGAGGTCTACCTGCAAAACAACGATCTGAAAAAAGCCGAAGAATATTTCCAGAAAGCCAGCCAGCAAGACCCCAAGAACGCCCGCAACCGCACCGCGCTGGCTTTGACGCACATGGTGAGTGGTCAAGTGGATTTTGCATTTGGTGAGCTGCAAAACATTGCCGCGTCTGACGCGGGGGTCACTGCTGACATGGCGCTCATCAGCGCGCACCTGCGTCGGCAAGATCTCGACAAGGCGCTCAAGGCCATCGACGGCCTTGAGAAAAAACAGCCCGACAAACCGCTGGCCGCCAACCTGCGCGGCCGCGTGTTGCTGGCCAAGCGCGATGTGCCCGGCGCGCGCAAGAGCTTTGAGCACGCGTTGCAGATTGACCCCATGTTTTTCCCGGCGGTCGCCAGCCTGGCTGCGCTGGACCTGGCCGACAAGAAGCCTGAAGACGCCAAAAAACGTTTTGACGCGGTGCTGGTCAAAGACCCCAAAAACGGCCCGGCGCTGTTGGCGCTGGCCGAGCTGGCTGCGCGCACCGGCGCTGCCAAAGACGAGGTGGCCAAGCTGATCAGTAACGCGGTGGCCGCCAACCCGCAAGACGCGGCGCCGCGCCTGCTGTTGATCGACTTCCATCTGCGCGGCAAAGACGTCAAGCAAGCCACCTCTGCCGCGCAAGACGCGGTAGCGGCCATGCCAGACAGCCCGGAATTGCTGGACGCGCTGGGCCGCACCCAACAAGCTGCTGGCGAGACCAACCAGGCGATAGCCACCTACAACAAGCTGGCCGCACTGCAGCCGCTGTCGCCACAGCCGCACATGCGCCTGGCTGACATCCATCTGGCAGCCAAAAACAAGGATGCCGCGGCAGCCAGCCTGCGCAAAGCGCTGGAGATCAAACCCGACCTGCAGCAGGCGCAGCGCGGCAGCATCATGCTCGACGTGGACGGCAAAAACATTCCCGGTGCGCTAACGACAGCGCGCACCATGCAGCAGCAAGCGCCCAAGGAAGCTGTTGGCTACGTGCTCGAAGGTGACATCAACGCCTCGCAAAAAAGCTGGGACGCAGCCGCCAGCGCGTACCGCGGTGGCTTGAAACAGGTGAACTCGCCCGAACTGGCCATCAAACTGCATTCGGTGCTGATGGCGTCCAACAAGACTGCCGAGGCCGACAAGTTTGCCGCCAGCTGGCAAAAAGACAACCCCAAAGATGCCGTCTTTATGCTGTACCTGGGCGACGGCGCCATTGCACGTAAAGACTACGCTGGCGCAGAGCGGCTGTACCAGGCGGTGACCCAGTTGCAGCCCAACAACGCTGTGGCCTACAACAACCTGGCCTGGGTGACAGCACGCCAGAACAAGCCGGGTGCGGTGGCCCTTGCCGAAAAAGCCAACACGCTGGCACC
>PFKL01000159.1 GCA_002784245.1 Comamonadaceae bacterium CG_4_10_14_3_um_filter_60_75 | reverse complement strand
TTAAAAATGGCAAGAATGAAATTTGTTTGCGATGCAGAGCGTTGTATTGAATGCAACGGTTGCGTCACCGCCTGCAAGAACGAGCACGAAGTGCCCTGGGGTGTGAACCGCCGCCGCGTGGTCACGCTCAACGACGGTGTGCCGGGTGAAAAATCGATCTCGGTGGCCTGCATGCATTGCAGCGATGCGCCCTGCATGGCCGTGTGCCCGGTGAACTGTTTCTACCGCACCGACGAAGGCGTGGTGCTGCACGACAAGGATGTGTGCATTGGCTGCGGCTATTGCTCTTATGCCTGCCCTTTTGGCGCGCCACAGTTCCCCAGCCAAGGCACGTTTGGCGTGCGCGGCAAGATGGATAAGTGCACCTTCTGCGCCGGTGGCCCGGAAGAAAACGGCAGCCAGGCCGAGTTTGAAAAATATGGCCGCAACCGCCTGGCCGAAGGCAAACTGCCCGCTTGCGCTGAAATGTGTTCAACCAAAGCGCTCATCGCTGGCGACGGCGACGTGGTGGCCGACATCTTCCGCAACCGCGTGCTGCGCCGTGGCAAAGGCGCTGAAGTTTGGGGATGGGGCACCGCCTACGGTTCCAAACAAGCCGGTCAACCTGCCGCTGAAGGAGTCAAGTCATGAAACGCACACTCTTTGTTCTCTCGATCGCAGTCGTTCTGAGTGCCTGTGGTGACAAGCCGCAGGAACTGCAAACCAACAAGCACGACGCGCCGGCCTACACAGGCACCGGCAAGGCGTTTGTCAACGCCGACTGGAAAGCCGGCGACAAGGGCAGCTGGGAGTCGCATTTGAAGGCGCGCAGCCAGTACGGCATGAACGACTACACCCGCATGAACTGAGCTGGAGGCCCTATGAAAAAAGCCTTTCCAAATGCCGCTGCGGTGCTTGCAGCCTTGCTGCTGTGCGGCGCGACCGCCTGGGCGCAAACTGCACCGGCAGCTGAATCTGCACCGGCGCCCGCGATGCCGGGCATCCAGAGCATGAACATTGCCGACGTCAAGCCCGACGCCAGCACGGAGCCCGGCTACGCAGCTCAGACCAATGGCGAGCGTGCCCGGGTGCAGCCCGGCAACAACGCGCCCATGTGGCGGCAGGTGGGCTCGGGTGTGGCTGGTTTCAGCAGCTTGCCCAAATCCCAGGCGCCTGAGGCTGGCGTATTGATCCAGCCGTTTGTGCAGTACCCCGGTTCCCGCGTGACCAACGCCGGCGAAGCCTGGCGGCAGGTGCGTAACAACTGGATCATTCCCTACGGCGGATCGTTGTTGCTGATCGTGTTGGTGGCGATTGGGGTGTTCCACTGGCGCATTGGACCGATGGTCGCGCATGAGGTCTACACCGGGCGCAAGGTTGAGCGCTTCACGCCGTTTGAGCGTTCGGCGCACTGGACGAATGCGATCGCGTTCAGCATTTTGGCCATCTCTGGCATTGTGATGGCGTTTGGCCAGTTTTTCCTGGAGCCGATGCTGGGCAAGACGCTGTTTGGCTGGTTGGCTTATGCGCTGAAAAACGCGCACAACTTTGCCGGACCGCTGTTCGCTGTTTCGCTGCTGGTGGTGATCATCACTTTCATGCGCGACAACCTGCCGGCCAAGGGCGACCTGGAATGGTTTCTCAAAGGCGGCGGCTTGATCGAGGGCAAAGAAATCAAGTCCGGTCGTTTCAACGGCGGCGAAAAAGTCACCTACTGGGGCGGTGTGTTTGTGCTGGGCCTGATCGCCGTGTTGACCGGTTTGTTCCTGAACCATTTGCTGCCGGTGTTTGATTACAGCCGCGCCAACATGCAAGTGGCCTTGATGGTGCACGCTGTGTCCAACGTCGGCATGATTTGCATGTTCATGGGTCACATTTACATGGGTACGCTGGGTACCAAGGACGCGTATGAGGGCATGCGTACCGGCTACGTTGATGAGGGCTGGGCCAAGGCCCACCACGAGTTGTGGTACGACGACATCAAGGCCGGCCGCATCCCGGCGCAGCGTGCCAACGTGGCTCCCGCGGCTGCGGCTGGCAAGCCCGTTCAGGTTTAACGAGATTGGAGACACGTTGATGAAAACATCCCTGAAAACACTGTGCCTGAGCGCTGCGTTGGCTTGCGTGGCCTCGGCCGCGCTGGCCAAACTGCCCGCACTGTCCGACGAAGCCAAGGCCAAGACCGCTGAAGCTGCTGCCAAGACCGCCTGGACGGGCAAAGTCAACGCCTTCAAACTGTGCAAGACGCAGGACCAAGTGGTAGCGCATTACAGGAAAGCGACGGGCAAAGCGGCTGCACCGGCAGGCGCTTGCGCTGACCCAGGCCCCCTTGTTTACACGCCAAATACGGCTGCAGCCCCCGCTGCGACTGCGCCGGCAGCTCCTGCGGCTGTAGCAGAAGCCAAGAAGCCGTAAACACGTTGTTGCCCCGTCTGACCCAAGCCCACGCGCCGCTGACGCGCGAGGTCAGCGCCGTCAACGAGCTCGGCGATGTTGACACGGTTTCCATTCCCGCTGAACGTGCGCTGACGGTGTACGTGGACAAGCGCGAGCTGGTCACGCTGATGACGCTGGGCGCACACCCCGAACTGCTGGTGCTGGGTTTTTTGCGCAACCAGCGCTTGGTGGCCAGCGTTGACGAGGTGGACTCGATCACCGTCGATTGGGACGTCGGCGCAGCCGCGGTCAAAACCCGCCAGGGTATTTCCAACATCGAAGCGCGTACCGCCAAACGGGTGGTCACTACCGGCTGCGGTCAAGGCAGCGTGTTTGGCGACCTGATGGCCGAAGTCGACCAGATCAAGTTGCCGCCGGCCACGCTCACGCAAGCGCAACTCTATGGCATTGTCAACGCGATTCGGTTGAAAGAAACCACCTACAAGTCGTCTGGCTCGGTGCACGGCTGCGCCTTGTTTCGTGGAGAAGAGCTGCTGGTGTTTGTTGAAGATGTAGGGCGACACAACGCGCTCGACACCATCGCCGGCTGGATGTGGATGAACCCGCAGGTGGGGGGCACCGGCGCCGACAAGGTCTTCTACACCACTGGTCGCCTCACCAGCGAGATGGTCATCAAGTCGGCGCAGATGGGTGTGCCGATGGTGGTGTCACGCAGCGGCATCACCCAGATGGGGCTGGATGTGGCCCAGCAGTTGGGCTTGTGCGCCATTGGCCGGGCCACCAACAAGCGTTTTCTGTGCTATAGCGCCGCGCATCGCCTGAAGTTGCAGACGGAACTGTTGGCTTGACAAACCCTGGGCCACACCGGGTTTGCGCGGCTGTAGCGTCAATAGTTGCGCATCAGCACGTACAGCGCCGTGCCCGTCAAAATACTCAACAGCGCCTGCCGACGCCACCCTTGGAGCACTGTCACGGTTGCAACCGCAGTGAGTTCAGCCCAGGGGCCAGACGGGTTGTCACGCGCGCTACCCACCAGCGTGTGCAATAGCAGCAGCGTCATGATGGCCAGCGGCAAAAAACGCCCCAGGCGCTGAACCAGCGGGTGACTTTGAAGAAATCGCGCCGCCAAAAACGGCAGCGCGCGCAAGCCAAAGGTTACCGCTGCCATGGCACCCAGCGCCCCCAGCGCATACGTTGTGTCGATCATGTACGATCCTTGGCTGCCGGCGCAGGGTGGCCAGACACATTGTGGTTTTCTGGTGCTGGCTTGGTCTCGGGCAGGGCCAAAGCGGTGAGCACGCACAAGCCAATGGCCACCAACAAGGCCTGTTGCGGCAGCACCGCCAACGCGACGCCGTAGCTGACCACAGCCACCCACAGCGGGGCGGTGCTGTGCGCACTGCGCCATTGCTCCACAGCCAGCACCGCAAACAGCGCCGCCAGGGCAAAGTCCAACCCGACCCAGCCAACTTGCGCCTGGGCACCAATTACTGCACCCAGCAACGTGCCCAGCAGCCACCAGCCCTGGTTGAGCAACGCTACGCCCACCATCTGGCGCGCAGGCGTGTCCGCGGGCAGCGTGGTCAGCACCGAATAGGTTTCGTCGGTCAGCGCAAACACCAGGTACCAACGTGCCCAGGGCTGCGCGGGCAGTTTGTGCAGCAGCGACAGGCCGTAAAAAATATGGCGCAGATTCACCACCAGCGTGGCCAGCGCGATGGTTGCCAACGGCAGTCCGGCGGCCAGCATAGGCACCATCATGAACTGCGCGGCACCAGCAAAAACGACGCTGCTGGCCACCACAGCCAGCCACCATGGCGCACCCGCCTGCACAAACAAAAAACCAAATACCGTGCCCAGCGGGATGTAGCCCATGGCCACCGGAACAGACAGCACAAGTGCCGATAAGTGGCGGGTTTGCGGAGCTGGTGTCGGTGCGAGGGTGGGCGGTGGCGGTTGCATGTGAAGTCCGCGTCAAGGCTTGCGCGCCAGGACTTGCGCTTCCAGTGCCAGACCGATGCGCGGCTGGCGCGGCACATTTGGGTTTGGCTTGATCGGTTCGCGCGTGGCGCAGGCCACCAGCAGGCTGGTGGCCGACAGCGTCAGAGTTCGATGGTGCATGATGGTGAGGTCAACGGGCAGGAGGTGATTGTCGCTTGGGTTCGGCGTCTTGCGGCGAGGTAGTGGGCGTAAGCTCATGTTACGGCGGCTGATGAATCAGTCTGGCGATGCGCTTTGCTACGTGTCCTGCGCCTGCTACGCGGTCTCCCCCTTGACCTCGGCAAACCGCATCGCCAGACCAATCGCTCATGCGCATGACCCAGTCGCCGTGCCGGGTTCAACGTGATGCCTTGATTCGACCCAGATAATGAACACTATTCCATTTTGGAGACCATGATGACCTTCGCTTGTTACTGCCAGATGTGCGTATGAAAGCCGTTTGCGTTTACTGTGGCTCCAGCCCCGGGCGACTGGACGCTTATGCTGAAGGCGCGCGCGCCCTGGCCCGTGCACTGGTTGAACACAATCTTGGCCTGGTCTATGGCGGCGCCAGCATCGGTTTGATGGGTCTGGTCGCCGACACCGTGCTGGCGCTGGGCGGCCGCGCTGTGGGCGTGATTCCGAAAGCGCTGGCGCGCAAAGAGGTGGCGCACGCAGGCTTGACTGAACTGCACGTTACCCAGTCGATGCACGAGCGCAAGACGCTGATGGCCGAGCTCTCGGACGGCTTTATCGCCTTGCCAGGCGGCATCGGCACGTTTGAGGAGTTGTTCGAAATCTGGACCTGGGCGCAACTGGGCATGCACGCCAAGCCAGTGGGCTTGCTGAACGTGGCGGGTTATTACAACGCATTGATCACGTTTCTGGACCACGCCACGCAGGAGCAATTCATGAAACCGGCGCAGCGCGCGCTGTTGATGGTCGAGCGCGACCCCGCCCTCTTGCTCGACCGCTTTGCCGCGCACAAGGCCGCCGTTGGTAAGCAGTGGCTGGCCTCGAATGAAACCTGAGGTGCCTGATTTGTTATAACAAATCGACCTCTAGCCCTTATTTAATAAGAGCAAGCAGCTATAAAAATAATGGCAATATCATCCCATCAGGGCCACTGACTTGACCAGCGCAAACACGCATTGCCCGTTGTACAAGGCCAGCGCGTTGCACGAATAGCGGGTGATTTCTGCCAGCAGCTGCTGTCCGTCGGCCAGTTGGCAGATAACGGTGACGCGCTCACGGCCGCGGTCGTGCATGGCCACAATGGTCGCGGGCAGCTGGTTCAAAATGCTCAAACCTTGGGGTTGAACCGTTGCCAGACTCACATCACGCGCGAGCACGCGCAAGCGGGTGGCCGACGGATTGGCATCGTTGGGCAGGCTCAGGTGCAGGCGCAGTTGGACGTTGCCAAAGTGACGCAGTCCGTCGGCATCGGCGGCGCTGAGCTGGCCGTGCAGCACGCTGACCGGGCCTTCTTCGGCAAACAGAGGCGAATCGGGCCGCGCCAGCGCTTCCTGCAGGGGCTCAATGCGTGCAATGTGGCCGTCCACCATGAACACCACCCGATCGGCCAGGCGTTCTACCTCTTGCGGCGCGTGGGTGATGAACAGCATCGGTAAACCGGTTTCGCGCGCCAGCCGGTCGATCAGCGCCAGCAGCTCGGCCTTGGCCTGCCAGTCCAGCGCGCTCAGGGGTTCGTCCAGGCACAGCAGGCGCGGCTGCGCCAACAGCGCACGGCCAATCGCCACGCGCTGGCGCTGGCCGCCCGAGAGCGTCGTGACGGGTTGGTCTAACAGTGCGTTGACGCCCACTCGATCTGCGCAAACAGCTATTTTATTAAGAGCGTCGGAAGGACTGATACCGGGCACCCGTCGTGCTGCAAAAGCCAGGTTGCCACGCGCCGTAAGGTGCGGAAACAGTGCGGCGTCCTGAAACACAAAGCCGATGTCGCGCTGCGATGCGGGCAAACGCCAGCGTCCGTCTTGCCAGCGTTCGCCTTTGAAGTGCAGGCTGCCGCGCGCGGCCTGATCCAGCCCGGCGATGGCGCGCAACAGCGTGCTCTTGCCGCAACCCGACTTGCCGAACAGCACGCTGATGCCTTGTGCGGGCAGGGCAAACGGGCCGCTGCGCAGTTCAAACTGGCCTTGCCGCAGGGTGAGATCGCCTTCGAGCATGGAGGCAGCGCTCAGCGCAGTTGCAGCGGGCGCAGCACCCGCCGGTTGATGCTGTAAAACGCCAGCAGCGTCAGGAACGAAAAGCCCAGCAGAATGAATGAGAGGCGGTGCGCTGCGCCGTAGTCCAGTGCCTGCGTGTAGTCGTAAATGGCAATCGACACCACCCGGGTTTCACCGGGCAGGCTGCCACCGAGCATGGCGATCACGCCAAATTCGCCCACGGTGTGGGCAAAGGTGATGACCACGGCGGTCAGGATGCCACTGCGCGAGAGCGGCAGCACCAGGTTGAAAAACCGGTCCAACGCACCGGCGCGCAGCGTGGCGGCAGCATCCAGCAAGCGGAGGTCAATGGCGGCAAAAGCCTCGCGCAGCGGCTGCACCGTGAACGGCATGGAGTAAATCACCGAGCCGATCAAGATGCCCCAAAAGCTGAACGCCAGGTGGTGCAGGCCGAGTGCTTCCAGCGTGCCGCCCACGGCGCCCTGAGGACCTAGCACGATCAGCAAATAAAAGCCAATCACCGTGGGCGGCAGCACCAGCGGCAGCGACACCAACGCCGCCACCGGGTTGGCCAGACGACTACCCGAGCGCGCCAGCCACCAGGCCAGCGGGGCGCAGAGGATGAGCAAAATGACAGTGGTCAGGCCGGCCAATTTGGCAGTGAGCCAGATGGCTTGCCATTCGCCGGGGGTCAGGCTGGTCATGCGGGTGTGAAGGCGTTGGGGTAAAGGTGGGTGATGGCGCCAAAAAACGTCGAATCAAGCCGCGAGTTTACTGAGCCACCCCGCCGGGCAGCACAAAGCCGTAGCGTGTCATGACCTGGCGTGCCTCTGGGGTGCGCATGAACTGCGCGAAGGCACGGGCGGCGGCGTTGTTTTGACCATAGGCGGTCACCGCGTAGGACTGCTCCAGCGGCTGGTGAAAGTCAGCCGGAATCAGGGTGTAGCCGCCTTTGGATTGGAGTGCAGTGTTGACCGCCAGCGACAGGGCGATGATGCCGATCTCGGCGGCTTGCCGGTCAATGAGCTGCGCGGTGTGCGCGATGTTTTCGCCAAACACCAGCTTGCCCTGCACCTTGGGCCACATGCCGCTGTGCTCCAGCGCTTCTTTGGCGCGCGCGCCGTAGGGGGCGTGGTCCGGGGCGGCGATGGCGATGTGGCGAAACTCGGGTTTATCCAGGTCTTTGAGGGTGAGCCGGGTGGCATCAACCTTGGCGCTCCACAGCACGATGCGGCCAAAGGCATAAGTGGTGACGGGCGCGATGGCCTTGCCGCTGGTCAGCAGTTTTTTCGGCAGCGCCACATCGGCAGAAAAGAAGATGTCAAACGGCGCGCCGTTCTCCAGCTGCTGCATGAACTTGCCCGAAGAGCCCAGCACCAGCGCCAGTTTGTGCGGGGCTTGTGCTTTTTCAAACAAAGGCTGCAGCTCGGCAAAAGCGTAGCGCAAGTCGGCGGCAGCGGCCACACGGGCAGTGTCGGCCTGCGCTGCCGTGGTCAGGGTAGCGAGGGCGATGGCGGCGAGCCAGCGTTGATGAATCAGCATGGTGCTGCGTTTGACATGTGTGGGACGCAATTCAGTCCTTGTGCCCGAGCTTGCGGTACAGCGTGGCGCGGCTGATGCCCAGCGCTTGCGCGGCTTCGGTCACGTTACCACCGGCTTGCTCCATCGCCTGACGGATCATCGAGGCCTGCATTTGCCGGATCGGTACGCCACTGTTTTGCCGCGTTGCCGGTTGGCGCGCGCCGACATCTTGGGTGGTGCGTGTGGCCAGCGCGCGCAGGCGCAGGCCGTTGCACAGCGCCACATCCAGCGTGGCATCGCTGCGCCGGGCAGCGTCAAACAGCGCCTGGTAGGGCAACCCAAAGAGATCGTTGGCGTGCACGCCTGGGTGCAGGCCGGGCACGATTTGCCGTGCCACGGTGTTGGCCCCGCTGACAAAGCCGTCGGCATCCAATCCCAAGAGTGCGTCAGCGGTACTGCCTAGCCCATGGCCGGGCCAGTTCAGGCGCAGCAGCAGCTTGTGCTGGGTTGAGAGCACCAGCGCGTTCTCGATCTGTGCGGCCGACTGCATCACCAGGTGTTTGAGCTCGGTGCGCTCGGGCACGTCCACGCCAGTCAGGTCGAGCATGCCCATGCAGCTGCCTTCGGGGTCAAACAGCGGCGCACCGGCGCAGGTGTAGTGACCGTTGTCCAGCAGGAAATGCTCGCCGCGGTGCAGCCAGACCGGTTGTTGCTCGGCCAGCGCCGTGCCGATGGCGGTGGTACCGATGGCGCGCTCGGACAAGTCGGTACCCACACGCGTGATCAGGCTGGCGCGCAGGTCGCGGGCATCAATAGGGCCGCTGGTGTCAAGTACCACCCCGTCGGCATTGGTCAGGATGGCAAAGTAGCCGGTGTTGGCGATGGCTTTGCCCAAGCCTTGCATGATGCCTTTGGCCGACTGCAACAGGCGCTGGTTGGCCTCTTGTGTTTGCGCGCGCCGCGCCGGACTGATCACGTCAAACTGCACACGCTGGCCTGGCTCCAGACCGAGCTGCAGGCAGCGCTGCCACGAGCGCTCAACCCACGGCGCGGTCAGGCCCGAGGCTGTCGCCGTGCGCTCTTGCAGTACCTGCTGGCGCGCAGCGGCGATCGAGCGCGCGCGGTGCTGCGCGAACTCGGTGGGCATCAAAGAAGATGAAAAGGGCGGAGACACGGGCGGGGTTGGTGCAACAATCAATGCCGGCATTATGACCAAGTTGCCCATTTTTTGGGGCACACCCATGCACTTGAACACCACCACCATCGGTCAGGCACCGCGCCGCGTCAAAGCTGCTTTCATGTGGCCGTTTGCCATGGTGCTGGCGGCCATTTTGCTGGCGTTTGCCATTGCCGCGTATTTGCTGGAAGGGCGCGTGCGCGACCAGGCGCTGGCCGAACGCGTGGTGGCGGTGCGCACGCTGCTGACGCAAAAAATTGCCAAAGACGCCGACCTGATGCAGGCCACGCTGCACGCGCTCATGGCCAACCGCAGCGTGCAAGCCGCACTGATCCGCCAGGACCGGGATGCATTGCTGCGAGAGGTGTCGCCTTTGTTTGCCACCTTGCGCGACCAGCATCGCATGACACACCTGTATTTCAACAACCCGGCGCTGGTCAACGTAGCGCGCTTGCACAGCCCGGCGAATTTTGGTGATGTGATCACGCGCCTGTCGGCCACCCGCGCACGCGAGACAGGTCAGGCCGTGCACGGGCTTGAACTCGGCCCGCTGGGTACCTTGACGCTGCGCCTGGTGCTGCCGTGGCAGGTGGATGGGCGCGTCATTGGCTACCTTGAGATGGGTGAAGAAATTGGCTATGCGGTGGATGAACTGCACGACAGTCTGGCTGTGGATGCATTTGTACTGGTGGACAAAAAGTTCATCCTGCACCGGCAGTGGCAGTACGGGCTGGCGTTGTTCAAACGGGCGGGGCAGTGGGAGCAGTTTGACAACCGCGTGCTGGTGGCGCAAACCGCGCCACACATGCCGCTTGAAATCACCGCCGAGGTGCTGGAGCGTTTGCGCGGTGGTGCCAGCGAGGTGATTATTTCGCGTGGAAAAGCGCTGCACCTGGCGATGCTGCCCCTGCTGGATGTGGGCGCGCAGCGCATTGGCGACCTGGTGGTGATGCGTGACATTGACGCTTTGCAACAAGCTTTTCTGCGTTCCATGCTGTCGGTCATTGGCCTGAGCCTGGCCGCCGGGCTGGGCGTGTTGGCCCTGTTTTATGTGGCGTTGGGCCGGGTCGATCGCGACTACCAGCGTCAGCACGATCTGGAACATCAGCTGCTGCGCCTGGGCAACGAGCACCAGCGCATCGTTCAGCTTGAAAAAATGTCGGCGCTGGGCACCTTGGTGGGCGAGATTGCGCACCAGCTCAACAACCCGTTGGTGGGCGTGGTCAACCTGGCGCAGCTGGCACAGCGCGAGGCCGATGACCCGGCACGCGTACGCGCGCTATTGGCCGAAATCCGTCGCGCTGGTAGCGACTGCCACGCGCTGATCACGTCAATGCTGCGCTTTGCCAAGGTGTCGGGGTTTGAGAGCCACCCGGTGGCTATGGCGCAGGTGATTGACGAGACGGTGTTGCTCTACCGGCAAACTGAAAAACACCAAAGCCCGGTGAACGTGCGCCTGCCCGAGTCCCCGGTGGTGCTGACCGTAGACCCGATATTGATCCGCCACGCGTTGTTCAACTTGTTGATGAATGCGGCGCAGGCGTCGACGAACGACACCGCGATCACGGTCACTTTTTGCGCGGGTGCCCACCAGCAAACCGGCGCACCCGGCTGGTTGCTGGTGGTGACGGACCAGGGCCGTGGCATGGCGGCCGATGTGCTGGCGAAAATCTTTACGCCGTTTTTTACCACCCGCAAAGACGGCACCGGCCTGGGGCTGCCGGTGGTGCAGCATGTGGCCTTGTTGCACGGCGGCTATGTGACGGTGACCAGCGAGAGCGGCCGTGGCACAGAATTTGCGATCTGGCTGCCAGACACAGCGCAAACACCGACCATGCCCTCTATTTCTTTACCGGTAAGTCCAAGCGAACATGCTGCCTGACATTCTGGTGGTCGACGATGACCACTACACCCGCACCCTGATTGACCAACTGATGCGCAAAACGGCGCATGTGCATCTGGCCGACAGTGGGCAAGCCGCGCGTGCGCTGTTTGCCGCGCATGATTTCAACCTGGTGCTGATGGATCAGCGCTTGCCGCAAGACAACGGACTGGATTTGTTGCGCGAATTCCGGGCGCAAAAGCCGCGCATGCTGGCCATTTTGATGACCGGCTACGCCGACGTGCGCGACGCAGTTGCTGCCGTGCGCGAGGGGCTGTTTGACTACCTGACCAAGCCTTTTGATGACCTGGAAGCGCTGGAAGCCGTCATTGGCAAGGCGCTGGAATTTGATGCCGCCTACCGTGAAATTGACAGCCTGCGCCAGCGCCTGGGTGCTGAACATGATGCGCCTGTGTTGGTGGGTCAGTCGCCGGTGATGGAGCGCTTGCTAGCGCAATTGCGCCAGGTGGCCGGGCTCGATACCACCGTGCTGCTTGAGGGTGAAAGCGGCACCGGCAAAGATGTTTGCGCGCGGCTGATTCACCGTTGGAGCCAGCGCGCCGATAAGCCGTTCCTGGAGGTCAATTGCGGCGGGTTGCCCGAGTCGTTGCTGGAGAGCCTGCTGTTTGGTTACGACAAGGGTGCCTTCACCGGCGCGAGCCAGTCGACGCCGGGTTATTTTGAAAAGGCCGACGGTGGCAATTTGTTCCTGGACGAAATTGCCGACATGAGCCCCAAGCTGCAAAGCAGCCTGCTGCGCGTGCTGCAAAACCACAGCTTCAGCCGCATTGGCAGTACACACATTCGCAACACCGACTTCCGCCTGATTTGTGCCACCAACCGCAGTCTGGCCGCCGAGGTGAAGGCCGGGCGCTTTCGCGAAGACCTGTATTACCGCATCAACGTGGTGGCCCTGACCTTGCCACCGCTGCGCGAGCGCAAGGGTGACGTACTGCGCCTGGCATTACACTTTATTGATAGCTACAACACCAAGTTTGACAAGGTTTGTGGGCCGTTGACGCCCGCTGCGGTACAGGCGCTGGATGCGCAGCCGTGGCCTGGCAATGTACGCGAATTGCAGCATTGCATCGAGCGCGTGGTGGCGCTGCAGCCCGACGGGCCAATTGATGTTTCGCACCTGCAACTGGTCTGTGAAAGCCCGGCGCCGACGGTGTTGGCCAAGCCTGGCGCGGCCGATAACGCCTCGCTGGCTTACCAGGACGCGCGCGCCGTGTTTGAGCGCGATTACCTCAAGCGGCTGCTGGAGGCAGCCAACGGCAACATGTCAGAGGCCGCGCGCTTGAGCGGCTCGCCACGGCAGAACCTCTATGTGCGCATGAAGCGTTGGGGGCTGGAGGTTAATCCGTGAACGTGGGCTGTCAATGTGTCACTCAAAATTGTCAACTGTCATCATTTGGTGACAGTTTCATTGCCGGCAACTCGGTCATTTTGCTGCTTTTGGCAGGGCGCAAGGATAAATTCGCGTGGCACAAAAATTGCGGTCTGGCAACGTGTTTTTTTAACGAAACGAGGTCATGATGAGAATTAAATTTGTTCAACGAGGCCTGATGGCAGCGCTGGGTGCGCTGACATTGGCGGGCTGCATGCAGCCGGGTGGCCAGTTGGCCGCCACCGCGCCGGTCAAAGGCGTGGTTGAAAACGGCAGTGAAGACCGCTTCCAGAAAATTCCGGGGGCCACCGTCTGGCTGATCCCGGCAGCCGACGTGGCGGCCATGGCCAAAACGCCGATTGAGGTCAAGAAAGAC
>PFKL01000020.1 GCA_002784245.1 Comamonadaceae bacterium CG_4_10_14_3_um_filter_60_75 | reverse complement strand
TGATGGCCATCAGCCGCTCGACCGTGAGCACCGCTTGCGAATCGGTGGCCAGCGGGTTGGCCACACCGCCAACCGCCACATTTTGGATGTGCGGTGTTTTGGAGCCCAGGATCGACACGATCTTGTTGGCTTTACGCTGCACCTCCAGCGCTTGCAGGTAATGCGCCACCGCCAGCAAATTCACCTCGGGTGTCAGCTTCATGGCCGGGTGACCCCAGTAGCCATTGGTGAAGATGCCCAGCTGACCGCCATTGACAAAATGTTTCAGACGCTCGTGCACGCGCCGCATTTCATGTTTGCTGTTGAGGTGCCAGCTTGACAGACTCTCACCCAATACCGACGTCTTGTCCGGGTCGGCCTTGAGCGCCGAGGTGACGTCGACCCAATCCAGCGCCGACAGGTGGTAGAAGTGGACGATGGCGTCGTGCACCGCATGCGCGGTCATGATGATGTTGCGGATGTACTGCGCGTTAAGCGGTATCTCCAGGTTCAGCGCGTTTTCCACCGCGCGCACCGACGCCATGGCGTGCACCGTGGTGCAGACACCGCAAATGCGCTGGGTGATAGCCCAGGCGTCGCGCGGGTCGCGGCCCAGCAAAATCAGCTCGACGCCGCGCCACATCTGGCCTGAGGACCAGGCCTTGTTGACCTTGCCGCCGTCGATGTCGACGTCAATGCGCAGGTGACCCTCGATGCGGGTGATCGGGTCAATGGTGATACGTTGTGCCATGCTTGTCTCCACTTAAGAATGCGTAACCTGCGCGTCTTCACGCGGCAAGACCGGGAAGCGTTTGGTAATGATGATGTAGCCCATCACCTCGATGGCAAACATGCCAACAGTGACCATGATCTCGGCAAGGGAGGGGAAATAGTTCCAGCCCGGCCCGGTGTTGTAGCCGATCAGAAAACCGTTCAGGCGCAGCAAAATGCCGCCAACCATGATGGCCAGGCCAGCCAGGAACAGGTTGGCGGGGTTGCGCCGGGCTTGCGCGCTGCCAATCAGGAAGAACGGTGCGATGAACGCCAGGTTTTCGATCCAGAACGACATCGCAACGCCGCTGAAGGCAAACGCGTCGCCCCAGGCGCCACGCACGCTCAGGTCAACGACGCGCACCACCAGATACAAGCCCAGCACGCCGAGCATGATTTTGGACAACGGGTTAAGCAGGTGCATCTCAATACTGCGCCGGTACGCCGCGGCGGCGACACAAGCCTCAAACAACACCACGCCGTAGCCGATAACGATGGCGGTGAGCAGGTAGATCAGCGGCACCGCCGGTGTCTGCCACAGCGGATTGACTTGTCCGCCCATCACCACCAGCATGGTGCCCAGCGAGGACTGGTGCATCATCGGCAGAAGCACACCCAGCGCGATGAAGAAGAACAGCCATTTGTTGAGTTTTTTCTTGAAATCGCGCTTGCCAAATTTTTCCAGGAACACCGGCGAGAACTCGATCCACATCACCAGGATGTAGGCCGTAACGCACACCGCCACCTCAAACATGACTGAATTGGGGTTGGAATAACTGGGCCAGAAGATATGCCAGAAGTTCCACCAGCGGCCAAGGTCAATAAAGATGCCGCCGCCTGCCAGCGTGTAGCCAAACAGGCTGCCCAACAGCGCGGGCCGCACCAACGGGTGGTACTCCCCCCTGTTAAAAATATAGACCAGCAGCGCCACCGAAAAACCGCCACAGGCCAGCGCCGAGCCGATCATCACGTCAACCACCACCCAGATGCCCCAAGAGTAGCCGTCGTTAACGTTGGCGACGGTGGCCAGGCCAAAGACAAAGCGCACCAGCAAGATGGTGAGCATGATTGCAATAAGGATGCCGCAGGTGAGTGTGGCGGCGTTGAGCAAACTGCCCCCCACCGGCGCGGGCCAAGCGTGTGCATGTTGCTTCATGGCTGTTTCTCCTCGTCGCTGTTGGCTTCATCGTCATGCTTGACGGTGCGCTTGGCAATGAAGCTGAGCGCCCCCAAGGCCACCACCGGCAGCACCAGACCGCCATACAGCGAATGCTGGATCCCTTCCGAGGTCGCCACCGACGAGTGTGGCGGCAGGTTGGGCATGCCCACTTTTTCAAAGGTGACAGCAGAAAGCTTCAGTACCTGGGTGCCACCGTATTCGGTTTCACCGTACACATGCTGGATGTAATTGCCCACCGGGCCTTCCCAGCTTTGATCGGGCCCGTCAAGACGCCCGCGCGGGTAGGTGGTGGTGCTGCCGGGTTTGAGCGCCAGACGACGCTTGGCCTCGGCCAGCAGATCGGAAGTTTTTCCGTACAGGGTCGCGCCAGTGGGGCAGACCTCGGCGCAGGCCGAATAGTGGCCATCCTTGTAGCGATGGCGGCACAACTCGCACTTGCCGATCTTGCCGGTGGGCGAGTCGTACTGGTATTTCGGGATGCCAAACGGGCAGGCGGCAACACAATAGCGACAGCCGACGCAAGCGTCCGGGTTGTAGGAGACGATGCCGGTCACCGGGTCTTTCAGCATGGCAGACACCGGACACGCCGACACGCAGGACGGGTCGGCGCAGTGCATGCAAGAGGTCTTCATGAACGCGTAGCCGTTGACCTCGGCGTCCTTGGTTTCCATGGTGCCGTTGCGGTACACCTTGATCAGGTTGAAGGTGTAGCCCGAGGTGTCCAGTGGCGTGTCCCAAAGATGGTCTTCGGTAGAAAACTCAGGCGGGTTGTTGTTGGCCTCTTTGCACGCGGCTACACAAGCTTTGCAGCCTACACACAGCGTGGCGTCATAGAGCAGCCCCAGACCTTCGGGCGGGCGGGTGTGGGTCTCGCGGGCGCAGACTTCCGGCGCCGCAACCGCCCCGGCAACGGCAGCACCGCCTGCCAGAACACCCTTCAAAAAATGGCGACGTGTGTCCATGACTACACCCGTTCGGTTGCTTTGTCAGCGTCACCCGCTTTGGCAGCCTGCGCTTCGGCCGCCGCATGCGATTTGCCCAGGTTTCTGGTCAGCATCGCCGCCGCACCCGCGGCCGCACCGGCCAGTGCCGCCAGCGCCGCAGCAGAGGCAAAGGTGGCGCCCTGGCCGTTTTCTTCGACGATGCGTGCGTATTGCAACGGCGGCGCCACATTTTTCATGACCGCCACCTGGTGAATCGGCTTGGTAAAGCCGACACCTTTTTCAGTGCAACCGATGCACGGGTGGCCGCAACCGACCGGCCAATTGTTCTCGCCGGCGTCGCCAAAGCCCAGCGTCGGGCAGTTGGCGTAGGTCTCGGGGCCTTTGCAGCCCAGCTTGTACAAACAGTAGCCTTTGCGGTGGCCTTCGTCGCCAAACTCCATGGCAAAACGGCCCGCGTCAAAGTGGGCGCGGCGTTCGCAGTTTTCATGCACCAGGCGCGAATAGGCAAACTTGGGTCGCCCTAGCGCATCGACATCGGGCAGTTTGCCAAAGGTCAAAAAGTGCACCACGGTCGCCAGGAAGTTGTACGGATTGGGCGGGCAGCCGGGAATGGTGACGACCGTTTTGCCCAGCACGTCGGCCACACTGGATGCACCCGACGGATTGGGCCCGGTGGCGGGCATACCGCCCCACGATGCACAAGAGCCGATGGCGATCACCGCCGCCGCGTCGGCAGCGCATTCCTTGAGCAGGTCAATGGCGGTGTGGCCACCGATCTTGCAGTAGATGCCGTTGTCCTTGACCGGAATCGCACCTTCGACCACCAGCACATACTTGCCTTTGTGGGCGGCCATGGCCGCTTTGCGCGCGGCTTCGGCCTGGTGACCAGCCGCAGCCATCAACGTCTCATGGTAGTCCAGCGAGATCACGTCAAGAATGAGTTTTTCCAGCGTCGGGTGCTCAGCGCGCAAGAGCGATTCCGAGCAACCGGTGCATTCCTGGAAATGCAGCCAGATGACCGACGGGCGCTGTGCCGATTCGATGGCTTTGGCTACTGCCGCATCGGCCCCCTTGGCCAGCCCCATGGTGACCGCCAGCGTGCTGCAGAACTGCAGGTAGTCGCGTCGCGTCATGCCCAGGCGGTGCTCAACGCCCTGCAGGGCGTGCGTGCCCAATTCAAAAATTTCACTCAAGTTGCCCATGGCCTGTCTCCTCGTGTTGCTGCGCCCGGCGATGAACGCAATCGATGAGGTATTTGCAATTCCCGGGCCAGGTCAAATCAGGCCCGATTGGCACACCAAAGCGAGGGTTTTCCCTTGATTCATGTCATTTTTACCGGCCTACTGGTTATTTGATAATCGTTTCGGTATCCATGCCGTTGAACCCGCGAGCGCCGCTGCCGTCACGCGCCTGCGTGCCGGGAAACGGCCTAAGATGGCACAACAGCAACCGATGAAACCCAATCACCATGGAACGCATCACGATCTCGATCGACACCGACCTGGCGCAGGAATTTGACCAATTGATTGCCAGGCGCGGTTACAAGAACCGCTCCGAGGCGGTGCGCGACCTGGTTCGCACGCATCTGGAGTCAGAGCGCCAAGCCACCGAGGCCAGCGGCCATTGCGTGGCCAACCTGAGCTACGTCTACAACCACCACGAGCGTGACCTGGCCGAACGCTTGACCGCCCTGCAACACGACCAGCATGACCTGACGTTGGCCACCCTGCATGCGCATCTGGACCATGACAACTGCATCGAGAGCGTGTTGCTGCGCGGCAGCACGGTGGCGGTGCGCGACTTTGCCTACGCGCTGATGGCCGAGCGCGGTGTGCGCCACGGCCAGCTCAATCTGGTGGCGGTGGAACTCGACGACCACCATGTGCATCCGCACAGCCACGCGCACGACGGCGGCGTCACCCATGACCACGTGCACTTGAAGCCCAAAACCTGATTCAGGGCTTTGCCTGCTGGCGCAGCGGCGGCTCCAGATGGCAGCGCTGCAGCAACGCGGCGTCGGCAAAAATGGCAGCCGGTGTGCCATCGGCCACCAGCCGGCCTTCACGCAACACCAGCACGCGGCTGCAGACGTCTTGCACCAGGTCGAGATCGTGGCTGGCGATCAGGCGGGTGTGCGGCAGCTCGCGCAGCCAATGGATCAGCCGACGCCGCGCCAGCGGATCCAGCGCGGCGCTGGGCTCGTCGAGCACCAGCACGTCCGGGCGCATCGCCAACACGCCGGCCAGCGCCACCGCGCGCTTTTCACCGCCCGACAAACGGTAGGGTGCGCGCTGCGCCAGATGCGCTGCACCAACGGCATCCAGCGCCTGTGCCACTCGGGACGCGACCTCTGAAGTGCTCAGTCCCATGTTGCTCGGCCCAAACGCCACGTCGTCAGCCACGGTGGGCATGAACAACTGGTCATCAGGGTCCTGGAACACCATGCCGACACTGCGCCGCACCTGCTGCACGTTGCCACGTGATACGACTTGGCCATTGACCACGACGTGACCCTGGGCCGCCTGGTGTACGCCGTTGAGGTGCAGCAGCAGCGTTGACTTGCCAGCGCCGTTGCTGCCAATGATGCCCACCGCCTCGCCCGCGGTCACGGCAAACGACACGTCAAACAGTGCTTGCTGCCCATCGGGGT
>PFKL01000116.1 GCA_002784245.1 Comamonadaceae bacterium CG_4_10_14_3_um_filter_60_75 | reverse complement strand
GAACCAGCGACAGCTGCCGCTTTCAACACTGACAGCGCGCGCCAACTACAACAATGGGCGCTGGGGCATTGAGTCGCTGCAAGCCAACGCCGCGGGCGGCAGCGTGCGCCTGACCGGGCGGCTGCAAGCCACCGTCTGGCAGATGGACGCGGTCTTCAAAGGTATCGACCCGGCCACACTCGACACCCGCTTGCCGGTGGCACCAGTCAGCGGAACCATCAGCGCCCAGCAAGGCAGCCAAGGCATCGGTTTTGACGCGCAGTTCAACGCCGACGCAAATCAAAGCCAGGCGGTCAAAAAGTTGTTGCTGCAAAGTGTGCTTGCCCGCGGCGTTTGGGCCGCGCCCGTGCTAAGCGTGAGCGATCTGCAGCTTGACGCACCACAAGCCCACCTGCAAGGTAAGCTGACCTACCACACCGATACCAGCGCCGTGCAAGGCCAAGTGACGCTGGTGTTGCCGGGCGCCAACGCTGCGCTGGACGGCCGTCTCGCCAGCGCTGACGGCCAGGGCATGCTGAGCTTGCACGCCGATGATGCGGCCAAAGCCAGCGCTTGGCTGCGCCAATCTGTGCCGCAACTTTCCAGCCTGCGGCTCGACGGCAACGCCGAACTCAAAGCAAGCTGGCGCGGTGGCTGGCAACAACAGGGCCAGAACCTGACACTGGACGCCAAGCTCAACGCCCCGCAATTGGGCTGGACGCAAACCGCTGCAGAACCTGCCCAGCCCCCCACGCGTTGGCAGCTGCGAGACCTGCAAGCCACCCTGGCTGGTACGCTGTCGGCGTGGCAGTGGCGCACCCAGGGCGCGCTGCGAGTCGATGCACAAGATCTGGACTGGCAGGCCCAAGGGTCAGGCGCGCGGCTTAGCGCAGCGCATTGGCAAGCCACCTTCAGTCAACTCTTGCTGCGCGCGCGCAATGGCAACACGCCGGACTATTGGACCGTTAACGCTGAGGCCAGTGTTGGCAACCCCCTGCGAATGGACTGGCTCGACGCCCAACAGAAGCAAATCGTCAGCCTCAGCGGTGGCAGCGCGCAGGTCAGCGCGCCCTTACCCGGGTCGGCCCGCCTGCAATGGCAAACCGTGCAGTGGAGCCGATCGCAGCCACTTGCCCCAAAGGGCACAGCACTACCAGCCACCTGGCGCAGCGAGGGACAACTGACGGGGCTGCCCCTGGCGTGGCTGGATGCCATGGGCGGCCAGCGCCTGGCCGACCTGGGCCTGAGCAGTGACCTGCTGATCGACGGCAGCTGGGACGCCCAGCACAGTGATGCCTTGCACCTGGGCGTGATGCTTGAACGCAGCGCGGGTGATCTGTATCTGAGCACGGACAGTCAGCCCTCAGCGCGAATGCCCGCGTCGATGCGCGAAGCGCGCCTGCAGGTCAATCTGGACGGCGAAGCGGTGTCCGCCAGCCTGCGCTGGGAAAGTGATCGTGCGGGCAAGGCGCTGGCGGCCTTCAGCACGCGCCTGGCTACAGACGACAAAGGCTGGCGCTGGAGCGCAGATGCTCCGCTGGGCGGCAGCCTGCAAATGCAATTGCCACCCATCGACGCCTGGTCAATGCTGGCGCCACCGGGCTGGCGCATGCGCGGCACACTGGATGCCAACGCCAGTCTGACCGGCACCCGCGCGCAGCCCGAGTGGAGCGGCACATTGCGGGCGGACGATCTGGCGCTGCGCTCGGTGGCCGACGGCATCGACCTTCAGCAGGGTACGCTGCGCGCACGGCTCGACGGCCTCAAGCTGACACTGGAACAATTCACCCTGTGGGGGACTGGCGGCAGCGCGGGCGGACAGGTCAACGTGACAGGAACCGCGCAGTGGATTCCCGCAGGAGACAACGGCACTGCACTGGTCCGGCGGGTGCTGGTGGACCTCAAAGCTCAGGCCCAAACACTGCGCCTGAGCAACCGGGCCGATCGGCGCTTGACTGTCTCTGGCAACCTGGCCGCGAAGCTGCAAGACGCCCAGCTCACCCTGACTGGCAAGCTCACCGCAGACCAGGCACTGATTACCCTTCCCAGCGAAAGTGCGCCCACCTTGGGCAGCGATGTGGTGGTGCGTGACCGCTCCCCTGCCACAACCAACGTACCCCCGCCCAAAGCGTCAACCCAGCAGATCAGGCCCAACGTGCAAATCACGCTGGACCTGGGCCTGGACTTTCAGGTGCGTGGCCGTGGTCTGGACACCCGTCTGGAAGGCAGCCTGGAGCTGCATGCCCAAGGCACTGACACACCCAGCCTGACCGGC
Source organism: Comamonadaceae bacterium CG_4_10_14_3_um_filter_60_75 (assembly GCA_002784245.1). Lineage (GTDB taxonomy): Bacteria > Pseudomonadota > Gammaproteobacteria > Burkholderiales > Burkholderiaceae_C > Rhodoferax. Next base: position 1,472 of record PFKL01000116.1, on the reverse strand, counting down.
ACCGTAAGTACCGTGCGCGGCACTTTCCTCGCGTATGGTCAACGGCTGGACATCGAACAAGGCGTGCTGCGCTTTGTAGGCCCCGTCGACAACCCGGTGCTGGACATCCTGGCGATCCGCCCCAAACTTTCACAACGGGTGGGTGTGCAGGTACTGGGCACCGTGTTATCCCCCGTGATCCGTCTGTACGCCGAACCCGAACTGCCCGAAGCCGAAAAACTGGCCTGGCTGGTGTTGGGCCGCTCTGCCAGCGGCAGGGGTGGTGAAGCGGCGTTGTTGCAGCAAGCGGCACTGGCTTTGCTTGGCAACAACAGCGGCGGCCCCAGCGCCAGCCTGAGCCAGGCGCTGGGGCTGGACGAACTCAGCATTGCCAACAACAGCGAAGGGACTGGCTCGGCCACGGTCACGCTGGGCAAGCGGCTCAGCCAGGACTTTTATGTGGCGTACGAAAGTGGCCTGGCCGGCACCATGGGAGTCTTCACCATTTTTTATGACCTGTCCAAGCGCCTGACGCTGCGCGCCCGCACCGGGGAGCAAAGTGCCGTCGATCTGATCTGGACCCTGCACTACGACTGAGGCCACTTCAGGGGGCAGGTTGACGGGACCGCACTTTACAATCGAAGCGTCCCTCGCCATAGTTCAACGGATAGAACGAGTGCCTCCTAAGTGCTAGATGCAGGTTCGATTCCTGCTGGCGGGACCAAATTTGAGGCCGGAACGGTTTAAAGCCGTCCGGCTTTTTTGTTTATGCCATCGCAGGCGCGGCCTGCACTCTCATGGGTGCGGCTTTGAATCTTTGGCTTGGGCGCATGGTCTGGCTGGATACCCGCCTTGGTGCCACGCTCAAAGAACGCTTGCAGCCCCTTATGGTTGAACGACTTGATCATGCCTGATCGTCTCTTGTGGCGTTACGATTTACAAATCATTCCGTTCACCCAACGCCACCAAACGACAAAGCCGTCAAAGTGCGCAAACACCTTGACGGCTCCCTATCCTTGCGGATCAGACCGCTTACAGCTTTTTCACATCATGGCAGGCTGCGCCGCAGGCATTGGTGTACGGGATTGGCATTGCTGCGCCCGGGGCCACGCCTTTCACGCCCACATTGTCCTTGCGTGGCACGTCGTAGATGTGCGAAGTGATGTCGTTCATCCAGTAGTTTTTGCCGTCAGCAGCCACCAGCCCCTTGCCCAAACCAGCGCCAGTCTGCATGGTCTTGGTACCGTGGCAGCTGTTGCAGGTGATCTGGCTCACATCGACCGTGCAATTGGCTTTCTCGGCCAGGTGCGCCTTCATGTCGGTCTTGTTGGCGTGGCAGGTCGTGCAAGACGCATTGGTCTTGGCATCCATCGTCAACTGGTGATCAAACTTGGCGTCCCCATGCGGGTCGTGGCAGTTGGAGCAGGCCACCAATTGCGTGCCGTTGCGGTACTTGCTCGACTTGATGAAGTCGGTGTACTGCTGGTGGTGCG
>PFKL01000154.1:626-4447 GCA_002784245.1 Comamonadaceae bacterium CG_4_10_14_3_um_filter_60_75 | reverse complement strand
CTTCAATCTGGCAAGACACAAGAAAGGCGGCGGGGATCAAGACCCCCCGGGAATTCCCAATTTGACGCATGGATGTAAGCATCGATAGCTCCTAAAAATAATAACAATATTATAACTTTTTAGCCAATAACACATCGTTGCGAGCGCCCAAACTGCTCACGCGCTGGGGCAGTCCGAAGGTTTGCAAGTAGTCGTTGCAAGCGGCCAGCACACCGATAGGGTCAGAGTCGGGTATCTGAATGTAGAGCGTGAGCTTGCGCCCGGTTTATTTGAGGGCTTGCTGGATCAGTGATGTCTTGCCAATGCGCCGTCGCCCCGCCACCTGCACAAAAAACCAGCGCTGACGCGACAAAATGCCGCGCAATTGCGCCAGCTCTTGCTGTCGGCCATAGAACCCCCAGGGCGTGGATGTGGTGATCATAGGTTTATTCAGATTAAGGTAATGTTTATTATCTCAATCTGTTATTGAATTTAAGTAACTGATTTTAAACAATTTTTTAACACAAATGAAGATGTCAACGCTCACACCGCACAAGCAAACGTATCGGGTCGTGCCTGGTTAAACACGTCGTTGACGACGTGGCAATCCATGTATCTTGAATTCACAATTTAATTGGAATCTGACCCCAATTAATTGCATCGCCACCGCAGGGGAGGTGTTGCGCCCCACCCGATCAGACCAATACAAGGCTGGCCCCTTTGGTCGTCAAACGGACGGCCATCGTCACCAGCGACACGGGCACAAACAAGATCAGAGCAGCCAGACAGCCCAGACAAATATCAAAGACTCTTTTCATTTGGCTTTGTCGCCCGTCACTTTAAGATACCTTTCCTGTTGCCAATCGAGGTACTCGGAACGGCGCAGCCGATATCTGGCAAGGCTGCCTTCGTGCAACTGGCCTAGCGCATCTGTCAGCATTTGAATGAATGCATCGCGGTCAGCCTCATTGACAACATCACGCACCACTTGGGCAATCACGTCGGGCTGGGGTCGCAACTGCCCCTTGACCATCGCTTGAACCGCACGGATCAGCGCCTCTCGGTACTTGATTTTCAGTGGGTCCGGTTCGACCATGGTTTGCGTGATGGCCAAGTAACGCTGGCAAGAGCGTTCATAGGCCCACACGAACACATCACGCAATAAATCAACGCCATTGAGCTCGTAGACGCCCAAAGTACCCTCCACATAGGCGCGCTCTGGCACATCGATGAATGACAGGGGACAAAGGTTGTGTTTGATGAGCGAAATGTTGGCACCAACACGGGATACGCGCTTATTCACACCTTCAAACGGCTGCAGATACGGGATCTGCACCATCAGAAAGAAGGCCTGCTCGAACGGATCAGGTATGAGTGTTGCCTTGCTCAACAATTGCTCAAAGCAATCCTCAATCACTTGTGGCAAGGCAGCCGGGTGAAACACGGTGCCAGAGATTTCGACAGCACGCCGCCGCAACCGACCACTGGCCTGGGGATCACGCATCAAGTCCTGCGAGAGCACGGCGTGTAGGTTCTTGAAGGTGAAGGCATCAAAGCCGACCTCGTCCGCATCCTCGATCAGCATCTCAATGGCGGCTTTGTGGTTCAGGATCATCTGCGTTTCGATGGTGTCCTTGCCCTGAGCCACCTGCCCCAGCTCAATGAGGTTTTGGGTGTCTAGTCGGCTGTAGGTGTTGCCTTCCAGTTTGGACGAAGCCCACGACAAATCAACCAGCAAGCGGCTCAAAATGTCTCGGGCGTAGGTGCCCGCTGGCCTTTCGCCGGGGGCTGTGCGCCCCATATCGTGCAGTTGGCTACGCAGCGATTCCGATAGGTAAAAGGTTTCTCCGGGCTGGTAGGCCTCCAGGAATTCACGTTGGTAACCCACGGGGCGGCGGTTCATCAGCGGTAGCCGAACTTGATCGCGAATGCGAGCGCCCTCGGGGGAGACAGATACGTACAGTTCTGCCTCGGCCACGCCCACATAGACTGAGGCGGCAACGCCACTAATCGCAACAGCCACCCCTGATGCAAACTTGTAGACCAACGCGATGCTTTCACCCTCGGCAGTCAGGCGATGCGCTTCAATGAGCTTTTGCAATCGCCGTTGCAGCGTCCGACGGTTGAGCTTGCCGGATAGCCTGCGCACCATCTCCGACTCGATGTCCGAAATGCGAATGCCATTCGGGTGAGCCGCAACGATCGATTCGATCAGTTGGAGTTCTTCGCTAGGGGTGATCCGCGGCATCGGTTGGACTTTCATAGGGCTGATTCGTCGGCTCCATAATCTCAGGAGCGACAAAGAATGACAAAATTTAACCTGATTTTGTCGCTCTAAGTGTCGCGCGCCAAGAAAATAGTGTCACGCCGTGTCTTACAAGCCACATCAATGCGACACCCCGTCCCGCTTCAGCACCTTGACGAAGGTCAGCCACAAAATACGAATGCCAAACCACAGAGACTGGCGCTGCAGATAGGCCAAATCCAGCTTGACCTTCTCTGGAATCAGCAACTCATCGCGGCCATTGACTTGCGCCCAACCGGTCAGGCCCGGAACCAAGGTGCGCACAACTTGCTTGACTTCTACCGCCGATGGCGCAACAAGCACCTCGCCAAAAATAGAAGGCAAAAGGTGCAGAAGGTCAACACTACAAAGCGAAATAAATGGCGTGGTGTTTGAGATAACAATCACAGCAAAACCGTTTCACGCGCGAAATCGTCGTCGTTGTTGTCGAGCAAACGAGCCCCACACCAGCGCGAGGCCATACCAGACGACAACTTGCCCTCCCGGAACAAAGTGGTTGCCGACTGTAGCTTGATCAAATCTGCAAACCTCTTGGCGTCAAGGTGCAGACCTATCAGTATTTCAGGAGGGCAGCTCCAGCAATAAGACAGCATGTTTAACCGAACATGTTTGCACATACGCCGCAGCGTCCACCCAACCACTGCTGCGCCTTCGCGATATTTACCTGCAAACCTTCCAACATCGGCATCAAACTATTCAAAAACAATAGCTACTCACGCTTTTTTTACAGGGGCTGCAGCCCTAAAAGCCATAAATTAATTGGAATCTGACCCCAATTAACTCGGCGTACATCCATGTGTTTACAAACGCCATCATTAAGGGTAGGATCACGCTACACCTTAAAGGAGTGGTCATGGCCATCACCAAAATTTTCAAAAACGGCAACTCTCAAGCCGTGCGGATTCCTTCAGAACTGGCGTACAGCACGTGGGACATCGACTTGATTATTGAGCGCCAAGGCGATGAGTTGCGCATTCGACCGGCCCAGCGGCGCATCGGCGATGTCTTGGGCAAGCTCGCCAAGTTCTCCCCCGACTTCATGGTTGAAGGGCGTGGCAGCAACATCGAAGGCGAGCGCGAGGCACTATGAAGCCCAAGTACATGCTTGACACCAACATCTGCATTTACCTGATGAAACATCAGCCAGTGGAGGTCAAGGCGCGCTTCGATCAATGCTTTGTTGGCGAGGTGGTCATTTCAGCCATCACGCTGGCTGAGCTTGAATACGGGGTGACTTGTTCTGGTGCCGCCGAGCCCGCCAATCGGGTACAGCTGGCCAGTTTTATTGACGATGTTCCTGTCGCACCCTTTGAAGCCCTGGCCGCTAGGGCCTACGGCCCCGCCCGCTTCGCCAACCGCGAACGCAGTAGGGACGCACTGGACAAACTGATCGCAGCGCACGCCATAGCACTTGGTGCCACGTTGGTCACCAACAACGTGTCTGATTTCACGGCCTACCCAGAGCTCACGGTTGAGAATTGGGTCAGCAGCCACTGACGTCAGGCTTTTTTACATTCCCCACGGCCCGCCGCATTCC
>PFKL01000154.1:0-610 GCA_002784245.1 Comamonadaceae bacterium CG_4_10_14_3_um_filter_60_75 | reverse complement strand
TACCGCCAGCTGCTTTTGCGCAAGAAGCTGCCGATGGGCGTCAAGTAGGCATCCGGGTTGCACAGCAAATGCGTCGCCACCGCAGGGGAGGTGTTGCGCCCCACCCGCGGCGCACGCTCCTGCAATCAAATCAAAGAGTCTTTTCATATCGTCATTGCGAGCCCGAAGTGCGGGGCAATCCCCCCTCCAGCAGCCGCCGCAGCTCCTCGTCCACCAACACCGGTGGCATCCCAATTGACCAATTAACCATCATGTCAAATCGCCCAATTCTCAAGCCGCAACCCCGCTACCCGGGCGAATTCACGGGTGTTGTTGGTAACCAGGATGGTGTTGGACGCCATCGCGTGGGCGGCGATCATGGTGTCCAGTGCGCCGATGGGCTCGCCACGTCGCTCCAGAGCGGCACGCAGGTCACCGTAATGCCAGATTGCAGAGGCATCAAATGGCAGAACCTCCAGCGGCGCCAGAAACATCTCCAGCGCCTCGCGGTTGCGCGCAGAACCGCTTTTAGCTACGCCAAAGGCCAACTCTGCGGCCGTCACACTGGAAATACTGATACTTCCCAAGCGCTCCCGCCGAAAGCGCTCCAACACTGCGGGAGGGCGGGCAT
>PFKL01000062.1 GCA_002784245.1 Comamonadaceae bacterium CG_4_10_14_3_um_filter_60_75 | reverse complement strand
CCGGGCGCTGGCGCGTCTGCTGGCCGAGGTGGACCAGTTGCCGCCTGACACGCTGACGGCACAAACCGCCTACGCCTGAGCCGTTGATGCGCCTGCCTTGTGCCTTGGCACGCGCCGCTGGCGCCGCAATGAGACAGCACTGATGGTCGCCTACGACCTGTTTGCGCTGGGTGCTGCCGTGTGCTGGGCGGTCGGCAGCGTCATGTCGGTCACACCCGCGCGCCACCTGGGTGCGTTTGCCTTTACCCGCTGGCGCATGGCGATGGTGGCGCTGATGCTGTGGGCGGTGGTGGCTTTTAACGGCACCTGGGCCACCTTTGACGTGCACGCCTGGGGCGTGATGGCCGTCAGCGGCCTGGTGGGGATTTTCATTGGCGACACCGCGCTGTTTTCGGCCATCAACCGCCTGGGGCCGCGCCGTGCCGGTGTGTTGTTTGCCACCCATGCGGCGTTCAGTGCTGCGCTCGGTTTTGCGCTGCTGGGCGAGCGCATGAGTTTGCAGGCCTTTGCCGGGGCGGTGCTGACGCTGGTGGGGGTGATGCTGGCCATTGTGCTGGGCCGCCACAAGGACGAGACGCACGCCTGGGAGGCCGACAACGGCAGCGTTGGCCTGGGTGTGGTGCTGGCGCTGGTCGCCGCCTTGTGCCAGGCGGTGGGCTCGCTGATTGCCAAGCCGGTGATGGCGCAGCAGGTTGACCCGGTGCTGGCCTCGGCGGTGCGGGTGACGGTGGCCACCGCGGCGCATGGTGTGTTGTTGATGACGGGTTTTGCCGCTGCGCGCGCCACCCAGGCGCCCACGCTGCGGGTGCTGGGGCAAACCGCGCTCAATGGCTTCATCGCCATGGGCATTGGCATGACGCTGGTGTTGCTGGCGCTGGAAAAGGGCGACGTCGGCATGGTGGCCATCCTGTCGTCGGTATCGCCCATTCTCGTGTTGCCGCTGCTGTGGCTACAGCTGGGGCGCGCACCGGCGCCTGGCGCCTGGGTGGGGGCGACGTTGACGGTGGTCGGAACGGGTTTGATTTTGTGGCGGTAGAAGTTCGGTTAGAGCCCAACCCCTAACTTTTTTGCTGCAATGCAACAAAAAACGCTTGCAAGTGTTCGGGTTATCCCTATAATTCGTTCCATGCTGCACTGCAACATAAATTGTCTGAAGCAGCTGCACTGTCCCTTAACCACTTTTTGAAAGAAACCGCCATGTACATCACCGCTGACCAAATCACCGCCACCACCAAAGCCAACTTTGACACCGCCAAGAGCCTGTCGACCAAGACCTTCGCCGGTTTTGAAAAGCTGGTTGACCTGAACCTGGCCGCCGCCAAGGCGCTGATCTCCGAATCTTTCGGCAACGTTCAAGCCATGTTGGCCGCCAAAGACGTGCAACAAGTGCTGGCCCTGCAAACCGGCCTGGTTGCTCCCACCGCTGAAAAAGCCGCCGCTTACGGCCGCCATGTGTACGGCATCGCCGTTGAAACCAGCGCCGAATTCACCAAGGCTTTTGAAGGCAAGGCTGCCGAAGGCCAAAAAGCGTTCAACCAGGTGATGGACAACGTCGCCAAGAACGCACCCGCTGGTTCTGAGTCTGCTGTTGCCGTTCTGAAGAGCGCCCTGGCTTCCAGCCAAAGCGCCATCGAATCGGCCCAAAGCGCCGCCAAGCAAGCCCTGGCCATGGCCGAAAGCAACGTCACTGCCGTGACCGAGCAAGCCCTCAAGGCCGCTGCGACTGTTGGCAAGAAGGCCTAAGCTTTCACCCTGCGCTGCCCGTTTGGGCAGACAACAAAAAAGGCACCTTCGGGTGCTTTTTTTATGCGTGGGTGACCCAGTCAGCGAACTCGGGCGCGTCCAGGTGCGGCAATGTGTTGTAGGTTTGCAGCGCGTGGCGTTTGGGTGTGAAGGCGAACTCGCTGATGGCCGTATTGCGCAGGCGCATGTTGAGCTCGACCGTCGCCTCGGGTGGGGTGGCCAGCACGTGGCCAATGGCGCAGGCAATCGGGCCGCCGCTGGAGACCAGCAACACGTTTTGCGCGCCGCTTTGGCGAATGTGCGTCAGCGCGTCGACCACGCCTTGCTGAAAGTCTTGCCAGCTGGGCTGCCCGGCCGGCTGGGTTCGGCCCAGCATCCATTGCGTCAGGCCCACACGCAGCAGTTTGAAGTGATGGCGATACAGCTCGGGCGTGGTGGGGCGCGCCAGCGGCTCGGGGTGAACGGCGGCAATCACCGCTTCGCTGTCGTATTCATTGAGCCCGGGCCAGGCAGTGGCTGAAAGTGCGGTCTGCATGCCATCACAAATGCTTGCGAGCGTCTGCGTGTGGCGTTTGAGCGTGCCGGTGTAAACCGCGTCAAAAGCCACAGATCTGGCCGCGAAATAACGACCCAGTTGGCGGCTCTGGCGCACGCCAAGCGCGCTCAACTGGTCGTAGTCGTCGGCGCCAAAAGACGCTTGCCCGTGCCGTACAAGGTAAAGAATGCCCATCAGCAGACTATAGGGGAACGTGCGCGCATGCGTCTGTCGCCCATGCGATAACCTTTGGCTCGCGCATCAAAGCCAGAATGATCCGGGCCGAGTGCAGGCCACCCAGGCGCGCTTTCACCGACTGGGTGATCTGTTGGTCATACGGCACGGTCGATTCCCAGCTCATGCCGCCGATCAGACCTGGGGGGTTCATCAAATTTGCTTTTGTTTTCATAGCTGCTTGCGCTTCATCGATAAGGGTTAGAGACCTTTTTTATATAAAGAATTGAATCAGATGGTGGCCATCCACGCCGCGGTGGCCACCAGCACCGCGGCCATGCCGCGGTTGAACCAGCACAGTCTGCGCCCGCCGTGCTCGGTATCAGCCAGCCATTGGCGCAACAGCGTGCCCATCAGCGCGTAGCTCAGGTTGCTGGCCAGGGCAAAAGCCAGCAGCAGCGGCAGCACCACGGCAAAGCGCGGCCAGATGTCGGCGCGCCCGGCCAGCCAACCGGCCACCACGGTCAGTGCCAGCATCCACGCCTTGATGTTCAAAAACTGCAGCATCACACCCTGCCAAAACGTCACGTTGAGCTGGCTGTTGCTGGCTTGCGTCAGGGTGTGCGCGTGCCACAACTGGTACGCCAGCCACAGCAGGTAAGCGACCCCGCTGGCGGTCACAAGCAGGCGCAGCGCCGGCACGCTGACCACCAGCGCGCCCACCCCACTGGCGCACAGACCCAGCAGCAGGCCCCAGCCCACCG
>PFKL01000163.1 GCA_002784245.1 Comamonadaceae bacterium CG_4_10_14_3_um_filter_60_75 | reverse complement strand
GGCATCCAGCGCTGAAAAAGGTTCGTCGAGCAACAGAACATGCGGATGCGTGATGAGCGCGCGGGCCAGCGCCACCCGCTGCTGTTCACCGCCCGACAGATTCCAGACCTTGCGCAGCGCCAGCGCAGTCAAGCCAAATACTTCCAGCATATGTATTGCTTGCGCACGCGCCTCTTTTTTGGCTAGACGCTGTTCAATCAGACCGAAGGCCACGTTGTCCAGCACATTCAGATGGGGAAACAGCGCAAAGTCCTGAAACATCAGCGCAAAGCCGCGTCGCTCTGGTGGTACGGCAGAAATATCAACACCGTCAAACCAGACGCTACCCGCATCGGGGCGCTGCAGGCCTGCGGCGATAGCCAGCAGCGTGCTTTTGCCACTGCCGGAAGGCCCCAGCAGCGCCACAATTTCACCAGCTTGCACCTGCAGGCTCACGTCCTGCAGCAGCAGTTGGTCGCCGTAGCGGTGGTAAATGTGGCGCAATTTAAGCATGTCAGTGAGACATTGTCATGCCGGACCCGACCCGGGATCGATGACCGTCATTGCCTACAGCCGCGCGCTCACGCACCGGCCACTCGATCAACAAAAACGCCAGCAGCGCCAGCGCCATCAACACGCAGGCCAGCACCATCGCCGCGTCCAGATTGGCCTGCCCCGGGCGACCCAGGCGTTGGTAGATCAGCGTGGTGAGCGTGGCCCATTCGGGTCGCGACAAAAAAAGCGTGACAGCAAATTCACCCAAGGCCGTGGCGGCGGCAAACGCCATGCCACGGCGCAAGGCGGGTGCCAGCAGCGGCAGCGTCACGCGCCAGAAGCAGCGCCACGGGCTGGCCCCCAGCGTGCGTGCGGCTTGTGTCAAATGCGCAGGCAAACCGTCCAGTCCGGCCGACAAGGCCTTGGCGACAAACGGATACGCCAGCACAGCGTACGCCGCCAACAGCAGCGGCAAACTGGCGGTCCACGACGGGTAAAGCAACAGCAAACCAAATGCCACTGTCACCGGCGACACCACAAACGGCAGAAACGCCAGCGCGCGCCACACCACCGACGCTTGCGCAGCAAAAGCATGCAGCACACCCAGCAATGTGGCTGCAACCAACGCCACCGCAGAAAAACGCAATGTGTTCCACAAGGCAGCTAGCGCTTCAGCATCAAATATGCCGCTAGCCCCCGCCCATAAAGCGTAAGCAGCTTTGATAAAAATAGCAAAAATAGGCAGCGCACAGACCACAACCAACACCGCCAAAGCGCCTGCCACCGCCAGCCACTGGCGCGCAGCATGTGGGTGTACACGAGCCATAGGCGCGGTGCGAGCGGGTGCGCCCAAGCGCTTTTCCAGCGCGGCGTAGCCCAGCGCCACCGCACCGGTCAGCAGCAACATCCACAGCGCCAGCACGCTGGCCTGGCCCAGCTGCAGCTCGTAGGCCACCAGCGAATAAATTTCCACCTCCACGGTCGCAAAGCGCTGCCCACCGAGCACCAGCGCCAGACCAAAGCCTGCAAAGCAATACAAAAACACCAGGCACAGGCTCGACATCAACCACGGCGCAATCGCCGGCCACTCAATACGCCAGAACGCGCGCCATGGTGTCGCCCCGAGCGAGCGCGCGGCGGCGACCTGGCGCGCGTTGACCTGCCCCAGCGCGTCCACGCCCGCGCGCACCACCAGGCACAGATTGAAAAACAGGTTGCCGTACAGCAGTAGCCACGGTGTGTCCTGCAGGTTGATGCCCAGCGCACCGCTGATCAGCCCGCGCGGCCCCCACAGCGCCAGCACGCCCAGCGCGGCCACCAACGTCGGCACCACAAACGGCAGCATCAACAGGCGCAGCACCAGCGCGCGCCCAGCAAATTCATAACGCGCCAGCACCCAGGCCAACGGCAAGCCCAGCACAAAAGCCAGCACGCAGGTGATGGCCGCCTGCGCCACCGACCAGAGCACGCGCCAGCGCAGGTAGTCGTCTTGCCAGGGCTGCCACACAGACAGATCGCTCAATGCGTTGAACTCACCGGAAAATCCTGCAAAACCCAAGCGGGCCAATGGGGCCAACAGCAGTAACAGCAAGGCGGCCGCTGGCAAAAGCGCCAGCCAGAAACTGCGGGGCAAGTTCAAAGGGGTGACCGCGGCCACGGCGCTAGAGAACTCAGGCCGGGACTACTTCAGCACCACTTGCGTCCAGCGCGCCACCCACTTGGCACCGTTTTCGGCAATGGCTTGCGCTGGCAAACTCTCAAAGTGGGCGGGCTCACCAGCGTGCTGCAGCAGCACCGGCGCACGCGGCGAGCTAGCTTGTGCCGGGTACATCCACATCTCGGTCTGCAGTGCCGTCTGTACCGCTGGCGAGCGCAGGAAGTCAATAAACTTCTGCGCCTGCGTGCGGTGCGATCCACCCTTGAGCAGCGCCACGCCTTCAACCTGCTTGAAGACGCCGCCCTTCAAGTTCAGGCTGCCGGTGGGCGACTGGGTGCGTTTTTCTTTGGCGTAAAACACCTCGGCGGCCGGACTGGTGGCGTAGCTCACCACCAGCGGGTGGCTGCCCCCACCGCGGGTGAAGTCGGTGTAGTAGGCCTCGCTCCAGCCCTTGGCAACCTTCAGGCCGTTGGCGCGCATCTGGGCCCACCAGGTGAAGGCTTGCTCTTCACCCAGACCGGCGATGGTGGCCAGCAAAAAAGCGTAGCCGGTGCTGCTGGTGGCCGGGTTGGGCACCACCAGCGCGCCCTTGTACGCGGGCAGCGTCAGGTCCTGCAGCGTCCTGGGCAACACCATGGCGCTTTGGGCAACCGCCGTCTTGTCAAAATTAATAGTGACGAAACCATAATCTACAGGCGCTAGAGCACCGTCAAGCACACCTGCAGCCTGCGCCTTGGCTTGCAGCGTGTTGTCGATGCCGTAAACCAAGTCGGCCACCGGGCTGGTTTTGGTGAGGATCAGCTTGTTGAGCATTTCACCGGCGTCACCGCCTTTGATGATGGCGAGCTTGACACCAGCCTCTTTTTCAAACTGCGCCAGCAAAGGCTTGGGCAGTGAAAACGAGCTGTGCACCATCACGCGCAGCTCATCAGCGGCGTGCGACAGAGTTGAAAAAGCAAGCGCAGCCAGTGCGACGGCGAGTGAAAAAAGACGACGGTTCATGTCAAGACTTTCAATGCGCCAGCGCCAACAGCGCTGGGTCAAAGGCTGAGCCGACCAAGCGGCAAAAACCCCAGAACCTTCACGCTCCCTACGCTGGCATGATCCAGATCAGGTATGGGGACTTTCTCAGCCTGCCATCGCAGCAGACACCCCCGGTGAGGCGTTCATTGTAGTTCCGCCAACACCTTGGCCGAAGCCGGTACGGCCTCAGGGCGCGCTGTCACCGCACTGCCGGCGGCGGCCAGCATCACCAGAATGATGGCCAGCCATTGCAGACGCGTCAGGTGTTCGCCCAGCAACAGCAAGCCCAGCAAGGCGGCCACCGCGGGCTCCATGCTGGTCATGACGCCGAACGCCTGCTTGGGCAAGCGCTTGAGCGCCACCATCTCCAAAGAGATCGGGATTGCACTCGACACCGCCGCCACGCCCAGGCCAAACAGGAAAATGCCCGGCGTCAGCAAGGTGCTGCCCGCTTGCCAGATACCAAATGGCAACACGGCCAGCGCCGCCACGCTCAAGCCCAACGCCACCGACTGCCCGGCGTGCAGATGCCCCAGGCGTTTGCCAAACACGATGTACGCGCCCCAACACACGGCTGCGGCCAGTGCGTACAGCACGCCTTCGGGGTCCAGGTGTTCGGCACCGACACCCCAAGGCAACAACAAGTCCAAACCGGCGATGGCCAGCGCCAGCCACAAAAAATCAACCAGTCGGCGCGACGAAAACAGCGCCACCGCCAGCGGCCCCGAGAATTCAATCGCCACCGCCAGTCCGAACGGAATGCTGCGCAAGGCCATGTAAAACAGCAGGTTCATGAAGCCCAGCGCCACACCGTAGCGCAATACCGCCAGCGCATCCCGGCGCGACAAAGGCCAGCGCCAGGGGCGCCACAAGGCCAGCAGCAACAGCGCTGACAGCCCGACCCGCAGCGCGGTCGTGCCCAGGGAACCTACCAAGGGGAACAGCTGTTTGGCAAACGAGGTGCCGATACCCAGCGCGGTTACCGAACCCAGCACCGCCAGCAGTGGCAAGACACGGGCGAAACGCTGATCCGTCATCGCCACAATCACAGAACCCGCCAACTGCGCGTCAAAAGCGCCGCTGCATCAGGCCGCAAAAGCAGCCGCTGAGGCAACCGCCTGCCGGGCAGAATCCAGCGAGCGCCAGACCGTCTTGCCCTTGCTGTCCTTGTCAATCTGGGTGAGCACCTCTTCGTGCGCTGCCAGCTCCTGCGCGTCGGCAGCCATCACCGGCAGCTGGAACACGCTCAAATCCATCAGCGGCAGCGCGTGGCCAGAGGCATCACTGGCGCTGGCATCGTCCATCAGCAACACGTTCTGACCGCGCGTGAGGTTGATGTAAACGTCGGCCAATAGCTCGGCATCGAGCAGCGCGCCGTGCAGCGAGCGGCCCGAGTTGTCCACCTCCAGGCGATCGCACAAGGCGTCGAGCGAATTGCGCTTGCCCGGGTAGAGTTCTTTGGCCATCACCAGCGTGTCGGTGATGCTCTCGACAAAGGTCTCCAGTTTGGGTTGGCCCATTTTGGCCAATTCCATGTTCAAAAACCCGAGGTCAAACGGCGCGTTGTGGATGACCACGTGCGCGCCGCGCAGGTACGCCAACAGGTCGTCGGCGATGTCGGCAAAGGGCGGCTTGTCCTGCAAGAACTCGGTGGTGATGCCGTGCACCTTGAGCGCCTCTTCATGGCTGTCGCGCCCCGGGTTAACGTAGATGTGGCGGTTGTTGCCGGTGAGCTTGCGGTGCAGCATCTCGACGCAACCGATTTCGATGATGCGGTCGCCGTTGTCTGCGGCCAGACCGGTGGTTTCGGTGTCGAGGAAGATTTGACGCATGGTCAGTGCCCCTCTTTGGCGTGGTTGATCGAGTATTTGGGTATCTCGATCACCAGATCTTTTTGCGCCAGGATCGCCTGGCAACTCAGACGCGACTGCGGCTGCAGGCCCCAGGCGCGGTCAAGCAAGTCGTCTTCTTCTTCCTCGGAAGGAGCGAGCGACTCAAAGCCTTCTTTCACAATCACGTGGCAGGTGGTGCAGGCGCAGCTCATCTCGCAAGCGTGTTCAATGTTGATGTGGTTTTCCAGCAGCGCCTCGCAAATCGAGGTGCCCGCAGGGGCCGACACTTCCGCGCCGTTGGGGCAGTACTCGGCGTGTGGCAGGATTTTGATGATAGGCATAGTTGATTGGTTGGGGGCAGCGCAAGTTTGCTGCGCAAAGTGGTCTGCCCCACAAAGTTCTTAAACTGTTTCGATGTTCTTTCCTGCGAGCGCCTGCTGGATGCCACGGTTCATGCGCAGCGCAGCAAACGCCTCGGTACCTTTGGCCAGCATGGTGGTGATGGCTTCGATGGCCGGCGCGTCGTCGAGGTCGCAGGCAGCACGCACCTGACGCATCAGCGTCTCGATGGCGGCCCGCTGCACGTCATCGAGCAAATCACCGTCAGCGTCAAGAGCGCTTTGGGTGGCCAGAATCATGCGGTCGGCATCAACGCGCGCCTCCACAATGGCGCGCTGTGTCATGTCTGATTCGGCGCTGGCAAAACTGTCTTGCAGCATGCGGGTGATTTGCTCGTCACCCAGGCCATACGATGGCTTGACGGCAATGCTGGCCTCAACACCACTGACTTGTTCACGCGCCGACACGCTTAGCAAGCCGTCGGCATCGACCGTGAAGGTAACGCGGATACGCGCGGCACCGGCAGCCATGGGTGGGATGCCACGCAGCGTAAAGCGCGCCAGGCTGCGGCAGTCGGCTACCAGGTCGCGCTCGCCCTGCACCACGTGCAGCGCCAGCGCGGTCTGGCCGTCCATGTAGGTGGTGAAATCTTGCGCCTTGGCGGTGGGAATGGTTTCGTTGCGCAACACGATGCGCTCGACCAGCCCACCCATGGTCTCGATGCCCAGCGACAGAGGAATCACGTCCAGCAGCAGCAAATCGCCGCCGGGGTTGTTGCCCGCGAGCTGGTTGGCCTGAATTGCCGCGCCCAAAGCCACCACTTCGTCGGGGTTCAGGTTGGTCAGCGGTGTCTGGCCAAAAAAGTCGCCGACCGCCCTTTGAATCTGCGGCATGCGGGTGGAGCCGCCGACCATGACCACGCCCTTGACCTCACCCGCAGTAAGCTTGGCATCGCGCAAGGCCTTGCGCACCGCTTGCAGGGTGCGCGCGGTCAGCGACTGGGTGGTGGCTTCAAAGTCAGCGCGCTTAACGTCAAAAGTGACTCCAGCCCCCGCCAATACTGCGCTGAATGTTGCAGTTTCTGTAGCAGTCAAGGCTTCTTTGCAGGCCCGGGCGGCGGCTTTCAGGGCAGCTTTGTCGGCCGGACTGCGGCTGTTGGTTGTGCCGTAATTGGCGCAACTGCTGGCGCACTGCGGCTCTGCGCCCAGATTGCTACAGACATTGATAGCAGCGCCCGCTTGCTCCGCCAGTTGCGCCAGCACCCAGTCGGCCAGCGCGTGGTCGTAGTCATCGCCGCCCAGGGCCGAGTCGCCACCGGTGGCGACCACCTCAAACACGCCTTGCGTCAGCCGCAATATCGAGATGTCAAACGTGCCGCCACCCAGGTCATAAATGGCGTACAGCCCTTCGCTGGCGTTGTCCAAGCCGTAGGCGATGGCGGCGGCGGTGGGCTCGTTGATGAGGCGCAGTACGTTCAGGCCAGCCAGTTGTGACGCGTCTTTGGTGGCCTGGCGTTGCGCATCGTCAAAGTACGCAGGCACGGTGATGACCGCACCAAACAGGTCGGCGTTGAAGGTGTCTTCGGCGCGGTAACGCAGCGTGGCCAGAATGTCGGCACTGACCTCGACCGGGGACTTTTCGCCCTGCGCGGTTTGCAGCCCCAGCATGCCGGGGTGGTCAACAAACTGGTACGGCAACTTGGCGGCAAGCGCCACGTCCTTGAGCCCGCGGCCCATGAAACGCTTGACCGAGGCAATGGTGTTGGCCGGGTCGGCGATGCCGCCTTCGATCGCGTCGTAGCCAATCTGGCGGCCACCGCCTTGGAGGTAGCGCACAACAGAGGGCAAAATCACGCGGCCCTGCGCATCAGGCAGACATTCGGCCACACCGTGGCGCACCGAAGCCACCAGCGAATGGGTCGTGCCCAGGTCAATACCAACGGCAATGCGCCGCTCGTGCGGGTTGGGCGTTTGCCCCGGTTCTGAAATTTGCAATAAGGCCATGGTTGTTAACTTGTTTCAGGCTTCCAGCTGATCAAGACGTTTGTCGATGTCGGCAGCAAAACGCGCGATGAACATCAGCGCGCGCACCTGGCCAACAGCGTCATTCCAGGCTCGCTGGTCGTCGATCAGATGCTCTATATTTTCTAGCACCTCGCGCATGCCCTGCTTGCACTGGAGACCAATTTTCTCTAAATCTTCAGCCGTGCTAGCCTCGTCAAGTTCTTCACGCCATTGCATCTGTTGCATCAAAAAAGACGCGGGCATGGCGGTGTTGTTCTCGGCATTGACCGGCGCGCCGTGCAATTCGCACAAGTACGCAGCGCGCTTGAGTGGGTCCCTCAAGCGCTGGTAAGCCTCGTTGATGCGCACCGACCATTGCATCGCAACGCGTTGCGCTGCCGCGCCCTGGTCGGCAAACTTGTCCGGGTGCGCCTGGCGCTGCAGATCTTTCCAGGTGGCATCGATCTGCGCACGGTCTTGGGCAAAGCGCTGCGGCAGGCCGAACAGCGTGAAGTCGTCGGATTGGAGATTCACACGCGAAACGATTCGCCGCAGCCGCAGCGGTCACGCTCTCTGGGGTTGTTGAACTTGAAGCCTTCGTTGAGCCCCTCGCGCACAAAGTCAAGCTCGGTGCCGTCCAGGTACGCAAAGCTCTTCGGGTCCACCAGCACCTTGACGCCAAAGCCTTCAAAGACCATGTCTTCCGGGCCGATCTCGTCGACATATTCCAGCTTGTAAGCCAGGCCAGAGCATCCGGTGGTTTTAACGCCCAGACGCACACCCACGCCCTGACCGCGTTTGGTCAGGTAGCGATTGACGTGACGGGCAGCAGCTTCGGTCAGCGTTACAGCCATGATGTCTTGAAACTCGGTATCAGAAATAAAGGACCCGGCACCCCTGCCAGGGGCGCCAAAGGCGGAAAAATCAGGCGGTCTGGGCTGTCGTGTGTTTTTGACGGTAGTCGTTGACAGCCGCCTTGATCGCATCCTCAGCCAGAATCGAACAGTGGATTTTGACAGGTGGCAGCGCCAATTCCTCGGCGATCTGGCTGTTTTTTAGCTCCGACGCCTGTTCCAGCGTCTTGCCCTTGACCCATTCGGTCACCAACGAGCTTGACGCAATGGCCGAACCGCAGCCGTAGGTCTTGAAGCGCGCGTCTTCGATCACACCGGTCTCAGAATTGACCTTGATCTGCAGCTTCATCACGTCGCCGCAAGCGGGCGCACCGACCATGCCGGTACCGACCGCTTCGTCGCCCTTATCAAACGAGCCCACATTGCGCGGATGTTCATAGTGATCAACAACTTTGTCTGAATATGCCATGATGCCACTCCTTTTAACTAAAAACTTGCTTAACAGAGATAACTCAAGCCAGGGATGCCGTGGAACCGGCTTTGCCGGGTCACTGACATCACCCCCTTGAGGGGGGATGCGGCCAAGCCGCCACGGGGATGCAACGCTAGTGTGCAGCCCATTGGATAGTGCTAATGTCAATGCCTTCTTTGTACATGTCCCACAGAGGACTGAGCTCACGCAAGCGCGCCACGTTGTCAGTGATGGTCTGGATCGCGTAGTCAATTTCTTCGTCGGTGCTCCAGCGGCCAATCGTCATGCGCAGGCTGCTGTGCGCCAGCTCGTCGCTGCGACCCAGGGCGCGCAGCACATAGCTGGGCTCCAGAGAGGCGGACGTACAAGCCGAGCCGCTGCTCACAGCCAGTCCTTTGATACCCATGATGAGCGACTCGCCCTCGACATAATTGAAGCTGATGTTGAGGTTGTGCGGCACACGCTGGGTCAGGTGGCCGTTGATGAACACTTGCTCGATACCAGTCAGGCCCTTGACCAGCCGGTCGTGCATTTCCTGGATGCGCGGCAACTCGGTGGCCATCTCTGCTTTGGCAATGCGGTAGGCCTCGCCCATGCCAACGATCTGGTGTGTTGGCAAAGTGCCGCTGCGCATGCCGCGCTCGTGACCTCCTCCGTGCATTTGCGCCTCAATGCGCACGCGCGGTTTGCGCCGCACAAACAGTGCGCCAATGCCTTTGGGGCCGTAGGTCTTGTGCGAGGTCAGGCTCATCAAATCCACTGGCAGCTGGCTCAGGTCAAACGCCACGCGCCCGGTCGCCTGCGCTGCGTCGACATGAAAGATCACGCCGTGCGCACGGCACACCGCACCCAAACTAGCAACGTCTTGAATCACACCAATTTCATTGTTGACAAACATCACGCTGGCCAAAATAGTGTCTGGGCGAATGGCGGCCTTGAAGGCATCCATGTTGACCAGGCCGTCTTCCTGCACATCAAGGTAAGTGACTTCAAAGCCTTGTCGCTCAAGCTCCCGGCAGGTGTCGAGCACGGCTTTGTGCTCGGTCTTTACCGTGATGATGTGCTTGCCCTTGGTCTGGTAAAAGTGCGCCGCACCTTTCAAAGCCAGGTTGTTGGACTCGGTCGCACCGCTGGTCCAGACAATCTCACGCGGGTCTGCACCGACCAGGGCGGCAACCTGCTCACGGGCGTTTTCTATGGCTTTTTCAGCCTCCCAGCCCCAGGCGTGGCTGCGCGAGGCGGGGTTACCAAAGTGTTCACGCAGCCAGGGAATCATGGCGTCCACCACCCGCTGGTCACAGGGGTTGGTGGCGCTGTAGTCCATGTAAATCGGAAAGTGCGGAGTGCTGTCCATGATCAATGTCTCAGGTTTAAAAAGGTTGGTTGAACGACTTACATCTTGGCAAAGGCGCTGCCCAGTGCAAAAACTGAGTTGGGCGCGTTGACGCGAATCGGCTGAAGTGCGGGCATGCTGGAAATGGCGCGTTTGAGGGTGGGTTTTGCCTCCAACTCAAAACCCTTGGCAATCTGGTCATCGACCAGTTTCTGCAGACTGACTGAATCCAGAAACTCGACCATTTTGGTATTGAGCGACGCCCACAAGTCATGCGTCATGCAGCGCGTGCCCTCGCCCAGGCAATTTTCTTTGCCGCCGCACTGGGTGGCATCGAGCGGCTCGTCCACGGAGGTAATGATTTCAGCCACGGTGATGTCTTGCGGCGCCTTGGCCAAGGTGTAGCCGCCGCCCGGGCCACGGGTCGACTCAACCAGCGAATGGCGGCGCAACTTGCCGAACAATTGCTCCAGATAGGACAAAGAAATTTGCTGACGCTGGCTGATCGCCGCCAGAGTCACCGGGCCGGTGCTTTGACGCAGCCCCAAATCGATCATCGCAGTGACCGCAAAACGGCCTTTAGTGGTAAGACGCATGGCAAGCTCCAGACATTGGGTTAAACAGCTTTTCGGCACCTTCAGACGACTACTTTGTCGACTAAGTTGGTCAAGTATAGCAAAAGCCGAGCATTAAAGTCGGATAAGTAGACTGATCAGTAATTTTTTAAGGTTATTCGTTGCGTATCGTCATCTTTGATAGCTAAACGCGCTTATTCGGAAAGGGCTTGAAGCCAATTTCAATCACTATTTTTTTGACGGCACCAGCACCGCCAGGTTGTCGGATCCTGGCGCGCCGAAGGCCTGCTCTTTCAAAATGGCCAATTGGTCGCGCACCCGCGCGGCTTTTTCAAACTCCAGGTTGCGGGCGTGTTCGAGCATCAGTTTTTCCAGGCGTTTGATCTCGCGCGAAATGTCTTTTTCGCTCATGTCTTCCACTTGGGCCCGCTGCATCGCGTCGCGCTCGAGTTTCTCGGCCTCTTTGCCGGCCTTTTCGCTGTAAACCCCGTCAATCAGGTCGCGCACCTGCTTGACGATCGAGCGTGCGGTGATGCCGTGCTCGGTGTTGTGCGCCACTTGTTTGGCGCGGCGGCGCTGGGTTTCGTCCATGGCGCGCCGCATCGAATCGGTGATCTTGTCGGCGTACAAGATCGCCCGGCCCTGCACGTTGCGCGCGGCGCGGCCCATGGTCTGAATCAGCGAGCGTTCCGAGCGCAAAAAACCTTCCTTGTCGGCATCCAATATCGCCACCAGCGACACCTCAGGAATATCAAGTCCTTCGCGCAGCAGGTTGATGCCCACCAGCACATCAAATGCACCCAGGCGCAGGTCGCGGATGATCTCGACGCGCTCCACCGTATCGATATCGCTGTGCAGGTAGCGCACCTTGACACCGTTTTCAGCCAGGTAATCGGTCAGCTGCTCGGCCATGCGCTTGGTCAGCGTGGTGATCAACACCCGCTCGTGTTTCTCGACGCGAATGCGGATTTCCTGCAGCACGTCGTCGACCTGGGTCGTGGCCGGGCGCACCTCCACCTCAGGGTCGACCAAACCGGTGGGGCGGACCAGTTGCTCGACGACCTTGCCCGAATGGTCTTTTTCCCACTGCGCGGGCGTGGCCGAGACAAAAATGGCCTGGCGCATGCGGGTCTCAAATTCTTCAAACTTGAGCGGCCGGTTGTCCAGCGCACTCGGCAGCCGAAAGCCATAGTCCACCAGCGTCTGTTTGCGCGAACGGTCGCCGTTGTACATGCCACCAAACTGGCCGATCAGCACGTGGCTCTCATCGAGAAACATCACCGCGTCCTTGGGCAGGTAGTCGGTCAGCGTGGCCGGTGGCTCGCCGGGGGCAGAGCCCGACAAGTGCCTCGAATAGTTTTCAATGCCCTTGCAGTGGCCCACCTCACTGAGCATTTCCAGGTCAAACCGGGTGCGCTGCTCGATGCGCTGGGCCTCGACCAGCTTGCCCTGGCTAACAAATTCCTTGATACGTCCGCTGAGTTCAATTTTGATCGCTTCCACAGCAGACAGCACCTGCTCCCTGGGGGTCACGTAATGGCTGCTCGGGTAAACGGTAAAGCGCGGAATCTTTTGCCGGATGCGCCCGGTGAGCGGGTCAAACAGTTGCAGACTTTCAATCTCGTCGTCGAACAGCTCGACACGAATCGCCATCTCGGAATGCTCGGCCGGAAAGATGTCGATGGTGTCGCCGCGCACCCGAAATGCGCCACGGCTGAAGTCAATGTCGTTGCGCTGGTACTGCATGCGCACCAGCTGGGCAATCATGTCGCGTTGGCCCATTTTGTCGCCCGTGCGCAGTGTCATCACCATCTTGTGATACGCCTCGGGCTGGCCAATGCCGTAGATGGCCGACACCGTGGCGACGATCACCACGTCGCGCCGCTCAAGCACACTTTTGGTGCATGAGAGGCGCATCTGTTCGATGTGTTCGTTGATCGCCGAGTCTTTTTCGATGAACAAATCACGCTGCGGCACGTAGGCCTCGGGCTGGTAGTAGTCGTAGTAGCTGACGAAATACTCCACCGCGTTGTTCGGGAAAAACTCACGGAATTCACTGTACAACTGCGCCGCCAGCGTTTTGTTGGGCGCAAAAACAATCGCCGGGCGACCCAGCCGGGCGATCACATTGGCCATGGTGAAAGTTTTGCCCGAGCCAGTCACCCCCAACAGCGTCTGGAACACCTCACCGTCGTGCACGCCCTCCACCAACTGATCGATCGCCTCGGGCTGGTCACCGGCTGGCGGATACGGTTGGTAGAGCTCAAACGGCGAGTCAGCAAAGCGCACAAACGCCCCGTCAGGAATGGCAATCGGGGTTGGTACGGCGGTCGGGCGGGAAGAAGCCATGCAAGAATTGATCCAAAGATCGACATGTTAGCGGCATAGCGAGGACGCTACCTATAGTCAAAACTTATTGTCCAACCACTAGATTTAGTGTCTAATCCGCGCTTCGGCGCAAAACTGGATGCAAAACCATCCCTGCAGAGACAGGCCAGTTATCTGGCCACAACAACGTTTATTTTCCCCAGGAGGCAAGAACATGACACAACAAACCCAAGACGCCCAAACAAGCATCGCCGCACTCGCACCGCAACCAATCAGCGAAGAAGTGCTGATCGAAAAATACAGCAAAGGCACTGAAAAAACCGTCGCCGACGTCAACCAGCGTGTCGCCCGTGCCCTGGCCGCGGTTGAAAAACCCGAAGAGCAAAAATCGTGGGAAGCCAGGTTCCTGAAAGCATTGCAGGCCGGCTTCTTGCCCGCCGGGCGCATCCAGTCGGCCGCCGGCACCAAGTTGTCGGCCACCCTGATCAATTGCTTTGTGCAACCGGTGGGCGACTCGATTGCGCACATCGAAGAAGGCCACCCCGGTATTTACACGGCACTCACCGAAGCGGCCGAGACCATGCGCCGTGGC
>PFKL01000057.1 GCA_002784245.1 Comamonadaceae bacterium CG_4_10_14_3_um_filter_60_75 | reverse complement strand
GCTGGGCATAAGTGCGCAGCGGCAGGATCGGGCCAAAAATTTCACGCTGCATCAACGCACAGTCGGGCGGCGCGTTGAGCACAAGGGTCGGGGCGATCTTGCGTGTGGCGGCATCAAAGGCCGGGCCGTCCAATAATTGCACCACTTGCGCACCGCCGCTGCGCGCTTCGTCAAGCGCGTTGAGCAGCCGGTCAAAAGAGCGCTGGTCGATGATCGACGTGTAGTCGGGTGAGCTGATGGTGGGGTAGCGCGCCTGCACAATGCCGCGCGCCAGCGCCACAAATTCGTCCACCTTGCTTGCGGGCAACCAGGCGTGGTCGACCGTGGTGCAGATTTGCCCGGCGTTGAGCAGTTTGACGAACATGATGCGCTCGGTGGCGGTTTGCAGGGGGTAGTCGTCACACACAATCGCAGGCGCTTTGCCACCCAATTCCAGCGTGACCGGGCACAGGTTGGCGGCGGCGGCAGCCATCACCGCCTTGCCGGTCTGGCCGGAGCCGGTGAACAGCAGGTGGTCAAATTTGAGTTTTGAAAACTCGATGCCCACGCCGCCGGTTTCGTCAAAAAACTGCAGCTTTTCGGGCGAAAAGTAAGCTGGCATGTGCGTTATCAAATACGCCGCCAGGTGGCGCGAGTTCTCGCTCATCTTGACCATGGCGCGGTTGCCCGCAGCAAAGATGTAGCTCAGCGGCACCAGGCTCAAATTGAGCGGAAAGTTCCACGGCACGATCACCCCCACCACGCCCAGCGGCTGTGGTATCACACGGTTGCGCGCGCCAAAAAAACTGCGCCAGTCCACCGAGCGCGATTGCGGGCGCATCCAGCCGCGCAGGTGGCTGATGATGTGGTCAATGCCGTCCACTGCCGGGAAGATTTCGGCTAGCAGCGTCTCGTGGCGTGAGCGGTGGCCGTAATCGGCGCTGATGGCATCGCACAGCGCCTCTTGGTGCTCGCGCACAAAACGTTGCAGGGTGCGCAGGTCGGCCACGCGCTCTTGCAGCGTCGGCACCGGGTGCGCCAGGTAGGCTTGGCGTTGCAAGGCCAGGGCTGCTTGAAGGGTTTGCGACACGGTTGGGGCTGGTGGATTCATCATGTCCGCAGTTTATGCCGCGAGCGGCCGCGCCTGCACGCCAACGTGAGCGATTGAACACCAGCCCCTAACCGCTCACTTGCCGGCCAAATTACCCCACAAGCTCTTCAAGCGCGCATCACGTCCGCAACTGGTGCGATAAAAATCATAGCGCACCGGATTTTTCTTGTAGTAATCCTGATGCTCGTCCTCGGCGGGGTAAAAGTCGTCGGCCATTCGGATGTCGGTGACGATCGGCTCTGTGAACGGCTTGTTGGTTTCCAGTGCCGCTCTGGACGCTTGGGCCTGCGCCAATTGCTCTGCGCTGGTGGCAAAAATCACCGTGCGGTAAGGCGAGCCAATGTCACAAAACTGGCGGTCACGCACGGTCGGGTCAATGGTGTGCCAGAAATGGTCTACCAGCTGTCGGTAACTGACCTTGACCGGGTCAAAGACAATTTTGACGGCTTCGGCATGGCCGGTGGTGTGGCTTGACACCTCGGCATAGCTGGGGTTGGCGGTTTTGCCACCGGTGTAGCCCGAGGTGGTGGAGATCACGCCTGGCACTTTGTCAAAGTCAGACTCCACGCACCAGAAGCAGCCGCCGGCAAAAATGGCCACCTGATGATTGCCATCAGCGACGGAGGCTGCGGCGCTGTTGCTCGGCGCCGCTCTCGGCACGCTTTGGGCGGCCCATTCATACCAGCCAATCAGCGCCAAAATGAAGGCCAGGGCAAACCACAACGACAAACGGGGTTTTCTGGCGCGGGCAGGGGCAGGAGTCTGGTTCATGGCGCATCATAAAAAAGGCGTGCAAAGTCCGTCGCCAGCAAGGGTATTTTGGCCTTGGGCATCCGCCTGAATTGGCGTCTTCACTCACAATCACTGTCGCTATCTTGCTGACTCATCCAACCCGCCATGACTGCTCTGAATGTGTTGGGCACGCCCCTGTTGCCTTGCTCCTACGACCCGCTGACCGGCTTTTATCGCGACGGCTGCTGCCACACTGACGTCCAAGACCATGGCACGCATGTGGTGTGCGCTCGGGTAACGCAGGCGTTTCTGGACTATTCTTTGGCGCAAGGCAACGACCTGATCACGCCGCGTCCAGAATCCCGCTTTGCCGGCCTCAAGCCCGGTGACCGCTGGTGCCTGTGTGCGCTGCGCTGGCGCGAGGCGCTACAAGCCGGTGTGGCGCCGCCCGTGGTACTGGCTGCGACCCATAGCAAGGCGCTGGAAGTGATCACGCTGGCCCAACTGCAAGCCCACGCTGGGTAAGAACGCATGTCAACCCTCTCTGAAACACGACCTGCAGCAGTTGCCTGGCTCGGTTATGGTGGCTTACTGCCTTTTTTGGGCACCGCCTTGCTGTGCTGGTACGAACCCAATCACCGAAGCTTTTGGCTGCAAATGCTGCTCAGCTACGGCGCGGTGATTTTGAGCTTTGTCGGCGCGCTGCATTGGGGCTTTGCCATGGTGCACCCGGATCGTGCCAATCTCGGCGTCGGTGGCATGTATGTCTGGAGCATTCTGCCGGCGCTGGTGGGCTGGATCGCTCTACTGGCTGCCCCCGGCATGGGTGCAGCTTTGCTGCTGGTAGGTTTTTTGGCACATTTCCGTCAAGATCAGCGACTTGCCCGGGTACTTTCCTTGCCGGCGTGGTACCTGCCACTTCGCCTGCAGTTGACGGCAGTGGCCAGCTTGTGCCTGGCCTCGGTCTATTTTCTGGGTCAGGCCGTTTCGCCTGCTGCTTTTAGCGCCTGACGCGGGTGACTCAAGCGATGGCAGCCGACAGCAATGCGAGAAAAAAAACGAGCCGAAGCTCGTTTTTTGCGGACATCAAGAAGAATTACTTCTTGACTTCTGCCTTTTGCATGGCTTCTTCCAATTTCTTGCATTCGGCTTTCATCTTGTCGTCAGCTGTTTTGGGGTC